>JBHHUI010000723.1:0-2136 GCA_046753805.1 Anaerolineales bacterium | reverse complement strand
GACCCCGCCGCGCTCCCGGAAGGTTGGCTCGACCGGCGTGCGACGGCGCGGAAAGCGCGCGGTCAGGTGGAATTGCAGGATATTTCAGACGGGATCGCGCGGCTCGTGACGCCGATTGTCGTCGACAAGCTGGCACGTGGTTACCTGAGCGTGATCGGCCCGCGCGATGATCTGGACACGCTGGACGCGATTGCCATCGAGCAGGGCGCGGATATTTATGCCGTGGTCATGTCCAAGGCCAAGGCGGTGAGCGAGACCACGAAGCGGCTGCGCGGCGAGTTTGTCGATGCGGTTTTGTCGGGCAGCATTTCCCCGGCGGAGTTGGAGCGCTGGGCCGGTCGGCTCGGCCACAACATTTACGCGCCCCATGCGGTTGTCAGCTTCGCCTGGAGTCGCGGGCACGATGAGCCATCCTCGCGCCGTCTGGAGACGATTGTCAACGGCGAGATCGGGCTCGGACGGCATTCGGCGCTCGTGCGCAACGCAGGCGACCAGATGGAATGTTTTATCGTCCTCGACAGCCCGGACTCGATTCAGAATGCCATGAACCTGGCGAACGCCGTCGTGGAGCAGGCCGCGCGCGAGTATCCCGACACGCCCGTGTTGAGCGGCATTGGGCGCGTGGCGCGGCGGCTTGAAGATTGGGATGTATCGCACACGGAGGCGCTGCAGGCGCTGGCGACGGCGCGTCGCATTAATGAAGCGCGGCCACTCTATTTCGGTGATCTGAGTGTATATCGTCTCCTGTTCCAGATCGAACACCATCCTGAACTGGCGCAGTTTTGCGATGAGATGCTCGGAAAGTTGCTGGCGTACGATGCACAGCACAACAGCACGCTCATCGAGACGCTGACCGAATACTTTACCCGGCGCGGCAACCTGAGCCAGACGGCCGCGGCGCTATACATTCACCGCAACACGCTCCAATACCGGATGGAGCGCATCGCAGAGATTACCGGCCTCAACCTCGACAACCCGGAGACCCGGCTCGCCATGCAACTGGCGCTCAAGGCTTTCAAGCTGCTGCCGGCCGCCGACGGATTCACGACGCGCTCGGCCTGAGCGTTCCGAGTCATGGCTGCCCCTGCTTGCAATCGGATCGTCGTAAAGCTCGGAACGTCCACTCTCACGGGTGGAACGCCTCACCTGGCGCCGGCGCTGATCGTCAACCTCGTACGCCAACTGGCTGCACTGCGGGAGCAGGGATGCGAAGTGACGGTCGTCTCCTCCGGCGCGATGGCCGCCGGCCGCGAGCGGCTCGGGTTCCCCGATTTGCCGAAAGCTATTCCCCAGAAGCAGATGCTGGCTGCCGTTGGACAGCTGCGGCTGATGACGCTGTACGACCAACTGTTTCACATCTACGGCATCGAAGTGGCGCAGGTGCTGCTTACCCGCCGCGACATCGTCCGGCGGCGCAGCTACCTGAATGCCCGCGGCACGTTACTGGCGCTGCTCTCGGCCGGCGTTGTACCCGTGGTGAACGAGAACGACACCGTGGCCACGGAAGAAATCCGCGTTGGCGATAACGATAACCTGTCCGCGTTGATCGCAAACCTGATCGAAGCCGACTTATTGCTCTTGTTGACGGATCAGCCCGGTGTGTTTACAGCCGATCCCCGGCGTGATAACGGCGCGCGGCTGCTCACCGAGATCAGCAGCGCAGAAATCCCGCCCCAACTCTGGGAAGCCGCCAGCGGGGGAGTCGGGGGCCTCGGGACTGGCGGCATGGTGACCAAACTGCAGGCGGCGGACCTCGCGCGGCGATCGGGCACAACGACGATCATCGCGCGTGGCAGCGATCCGGATGTTGTGCTGCGCGCCGTGGGCGGCGAGCCTGTCGGCACGCGCTTCACCGCCCTGACATCGGCGCTCGAAAGTCGCAAACGTTTTATCCTGTCGGGTTGGGATGGCAAGATGCGCGTCCTCGTGGATGAGGGCGCCGTGCAAGCGCTCGGACGGGGAAGCAGCCTGCTCCCCGTGGGTATCACCGCGGTGGAAGGTGACTTTGAACGCGGCGCTACCGTCGCCGTTTGCGACCGCGCTGGCCGCGAAGTTGCGCGCGGGCTGGTCAACTATCGGGCCGGCGACGTAGCCGCAATCTTGGGAAGACATTCCGACGAGATCGAGCGTGTGTTG
>JBHHUI010000722.1:0-2137 GCA_046753805.1 Anaerolineales bacterium | reverse complement strand
AGAGCAACGGCTACAGCGTCGAACTCGCGGAAGTGGTGAAGGCCGCTCGCCGCGAAGGCCGCACGCCCAAGATCACCTACCAGTACGTCGCGCCCGACACCGAGCAGTACCAGCATTTTGCATTCGGGTTCGGCACGCAGGCGGCGCTGGTCGAAGTTGACATCAAGACCGGTGAGACCAGGGTTTTGAAAGTCATTGCGGCCAACGATGTCGGGCGGGTGATCAATCCGCTGGCATTGCAGGGCCAGGTCGAAGGCAGCATCTCGATGGGATATGGCATGGCGCTGCAGGAAAACTTCGTCATGGAAGAGGGTCAGGTCAAGTCGGACTCGCTCTTCAAGATCAAACTCCCGACGATCGACCAGACGCCGGAAGTGATCAGCTTTTTCGTTGAGGAAGAAACGAAGGATGGGCCGTATGGCGCAAAAGGTGTGGGCGAACTGGCCTCCATCCCGACGACGCCGGCGGTCATCAACGCCATTTATAACGCGACGGGCGTGCGCTGTTATAACCTGCCGTGTGACAAGAAGTGGCTGCAGGCGCAACTGGCGGCGAAGTAAAATGCAGGTCCAGCCAGCCAGGCGCGCGGATAACGCAGATTACCAGGATGGGCGAGGAGTGCATGGGAGCTTTCACTAGATATCAATGCTCGGTCTGTGGAACCAACTACGGGCCGGACGAAGTCACGTACACGTGTCCGGCCGACGGCGGCAATCTGAATGTGACGCTGGACTACGAAGCGATCAAGCGTGAGTGGTCGCCAGCGCAGATCGCCGCGAGCAACAATCGGTCGATCTGGCGGTACGCGCCGATCCTGCCAGTGGGGAAGCCCACTGCCGGTACAGGACCGCTGCTGACGGTGGGGGGCACGCCCTTCCATCACGCGCCGCGCCTGGCGCAGTCGCTCGGGCTGCGCCACGTTTACGTCAAAGACGACGGCCAACTGCCCACGGCGTCGTTTAAAGACCGCGCCAGTTCGGTCGTCGTGCAACGAGCCGTCGAGCAGGGCATCGACAAGATCATCACCGCGTCCACCGGCAACGCCGGAGTTGCGCTGGCAGGCATGGCGGCGGCGGCGGGAGTCGAGGCGGTGATCCTGGTGCCGGAGACCGCGCCGCCAGCGAAGATCGCGCAATTGCTCATCTTCGGCGCACGCCTATTTCTGGTGAAGGGGAACTACGACGCCGCATTCGACTTGACGCTGCAGGCCTCGCAGGAATTCGGCTGGTACTGCCGCAACACGGGCTACAATCCGTTCACCGCCGAGGGCAAGAAGACGGCGGCATTCGAGATCGCGGAGCAATTCACCAATTACCAGGTACCAGTTGCCAGTGATCAGTGGTTGGTACCAGATCGCATTTTTGTGTCGGTGGGCGATGGGAACATAATCAGCGGCATCCACAAGGGCTTCAAAGACCTGTACGCGCTGGGCTGGATCGACCGCGTACCGAAGTTAATGGGCGTACAGGCGGAGGGATCGGCCGCCATTGCCAACGCTTTCCGTACTGGTACGGAAGACATCGTCCCGGTGGCGGCGGACACCGTCGCCGACAGCATCGCTGCCGACTTGCCGCGTGATGGGCTGCGGGCGCTGCGGGCTGCGACGGAAACCGGCGGCGCGTACGTCACAGTCTCGGACGAAGAAATCCTGGCCGCGATGGTTCCGCTCGCGCGCAAGGTGGCGGTGTTTGCGGAACCGGCAGCCGCAGCGGCGCACGCCGGGCTTGTCAAGTGTGTGCAGGCCGGCATCGTCGGGACTGACGAACAGATCGTCGTCATGGTGACCGATAACGGCCTGAAAGATGTCGGAGCCGCAATGAAGGCCACGGGTGAGGCTCCGCGCATCGAGTCGACCCTGGACTCGTTGCAGGCCGCGTTAAACGTTTAGTTACACAGAGCGCACTGAGTCATCGCAGAGCTGCACAAAGTGGTCTTGTGTGCTCTCCATGCATTCTTTGTGTATCTTTGTGTCAATAAAGGAGTTACGCAGTTCGCTGGTCGAGTAGCCCCGTCAGGGGCGTATCGAGACCAGGAACTGCGGCAAAACGCTGGTCGAGTAGGCCGATAGGCCGTATCGAGACCCGTTTTGCCGCCTTCCGTAACCTCAACTGCGCAACTCCTACTGGTATGAGTTGCA
>JBHHUI010000721.1:0-2139 GCA_046753805.1 Anaerolineales bacterium | reverse complement strand
CCGTTGCGATGGTTGTTGGTCCCCGGCGGCTCGCCAAAAAGCGTCTCGCGCACGGCCCAATTGAGCAGCCCAACGCTGGTGGCGAATTCCGGGCCATGCACCTGGTCTACCAACCCATGCAGGTCTTCCGGTTCGGCGACTCGCACCGGCAGGCCCAGGACATCGCCCGCCACCGCGCGAATGCCGGGCAGACGCGCCGTGCCGCCAGTCAGCACCAACCCGGCCGGGAGCAACCCATCGTAGCCGCTGCGCTTGATCTCCTGCAACACAAGCATGAAGATTTCCTCCACGCGCGCCTCCACGATGTGCGCCAGTTCGGCCCGGCTGATCTGGATGGGCGCGTCGCTGCCGAAGGGCCGGACGTTCACATGCTCGCTCGCATCGACGTTGCGATGCCAGGCATGGCCGTGTTCTTTTTTGACGCCCTCGGCAATTTCAATGGGCAGGCGTAAACCGTGGGCAATGTCGGAAGTTATGTGGCTTCCCCCCACCGAGAGAACCATGGTATGCCAGACATTGCCCTCGATGAAAATGGCCAGATCAGTCGTGCCGCCGCCGATGTCGCAGACCACGACCCCCATCTCGCGCTCGGTTTCCTTGAGCGCGACTTCCGCCGCAGCCAGCGGATTGAGCACGAGTTGTTCGACGCCGACGCCCGAGTTTTCCACGCAGTTGGTCAGGTTTTGCACGGAGGTCTTGGCTGCCGTCACAATGTGAGCCTCGACCTCCAACCGAAAGCCGTGCATGCCAAGCGGTGAGCGAACGCCATCCTGCCCGTCCACAGCAAAGCCGCGCGGAATTATATGCATCACCTCACGGTTGTGGGGGATGGCGATGGCCTGTGCGGCGTCAAGCGCGCGGTCCACATCGTCCTCGTCGATGCCGCGATGACCCGAAATGCCCACCACGCCGTGACTGTTGACGGATGAAATATGTGCGCCGGCCAGGCTGACGAATGCCGCCCCGATCTGGTAGCCGGACGAGCGCTCGGCCAGACGGATGGCTGCCTGAATGCAGCTGCTGGCCTGCTCTACGTCCACGATCATGCCTTTGCGGATGCCGGCGGCGGGAACGATGCCCACCCCGATGATCTCAAAGAGATCTTCGTCGATGAGCTCTGCCACGAGCGTGCAGACCTTGGAGGTACCAACATCAACTGCGGTTAAAAGTGGTTCGTCCATGGCGGTTTCTCTAGTCCGGTCCGGTATCTGTCATCAAATCGATCATCGAGGGGTGGATCGGCTTCACAAATAAGAATCCTGACCGAACCCTATTGCCGATAGTACGGCGAGTCGGGATTGCCCACGTCGATCATCGCCGGGTAAATTCGCCGCGCCATCAAGTCATCGACGAGCGTTTCGTACACGATCAACTTCGATTCCATACCTGCGCCGACGCCGAAATACCCGCGCCAGCCGCGCCCATCTTGATACGAAAGGCCATAGCGCGTGTCGTAATGCAACAACTCGATATTGGGGCGCAGGGCTTTCAATTCCAGCGCGCCTGTAATGACATTTTCCGGCACAGTGGCGTCCAGCGGCCACGGCTCGACGGCGTCGTCTACGAGGATGGGCAGCAGGTCGGAGATTTCCCCCCGCACGGCGAAGGCCGAACCTTGCTCGGCAAGCCACTGGGTCTGGCGGCCTTGGGACCGGGCCAGCACCGGCGCGCGCTCGGCGACTTCCACGTGCAAGTTCGGCGGCCATTGGAGTACCACCGTCGCATCCATAATCGCCGGAATATCTTCGATATTGGCTTCGATCACGCTCGTGTCGAGCCAGAAGACGTTCTTGGCATGAACATCCGCTGCCTGATAGATTTCGTCGCCGGGAACGAACCGCGCGCCGGCGAGATTGATCGATTCGATAAAGAATCGCGGCGCCGTCATGGCGTACACGAGAAACCACCCGAACAATGCCGCGACCATGAAACTCAATACGCGCCACCCGACGCGCGGGAATGCCACACGCGGCAACGCCGCCGTACCCAGGCCGAGCGCCAGTTCGGCTGCGCCGAACGCGGCGCTCCATTGCCGTCGCTCGCGCTTCGGCCGGCGGGCGCGACGGCGGTCACGCGCCGCCTCCAATTCGCGCGGCGTGCGCGCTTTTGCCACCACGGGCGTCATTCTGCGACGCGTGC
>JBHHUI010000720.1:0-2145 GCA_046753805.1 Anaerolineales bacterium | reverse complement strand
GCCAAAAGAATCCAATGTCGAGAAAGCAGAAACCGGCAGGGCAACTCACCCTGCCGGCTTTTTTATTGCTGTGCCCCCACGGAGATTCGAACTCCGGTCTTGGGCTTGAAAGGCCCACGTCCTGGTCCCCTAGACGATGGGGGCAATATTCGGTTTTCCGAGCGGGGAAATTCTACCATGCCACGGAAGACATCAGAGGCCCGTCAGCCCTGCAGCGCCCGCCGCACTTCCCTGGCAACGGCCTCGATCAGCGCATCGGCGTCGGAATGCTCGCCCGGTGGATGGCACACGCCGCAATGGCGACAGAAGTCCTCGGCGTCCTCCGGTCGGGCGAAGCCGCCCGCCTTGCGCGCCTCCAGCAGCTTCAACACCTGATCGGGCGGCAGCGCAGCCCCGCCGCCGAGCATGCGCGCAAGCGCCACAATCTTGGCCGTATGCTCCAGCACTTCCAGCTTTTTGTACGCGTCCCACAGGTTTTTGCCGACCGTCAGCGACCCGTGATACTCCAGCACGATGGCGTCGTGGGCTTTAATTGCCTCAGAGATGGCGGTGCGGTTCTCGTCGCTGGCCGGCGTGGAGTAGGGCGTGGTCGGCACCATGCCCAGGATGACGACCGCTTCCGGGATGAGACACTCCGCCAGCGAGATGCCCGCGATGCTAAGGGCAATCGTCGTGATGGGATGGGCGTGCACGACCGCATTCACATCCGGCCGCTTGCGGTAGGCCTCCAGATGCATGGGAAGCTCGGAGGTGGGCTTCAACGCCCGCGCGGCGTCCGCCTGGTCGGCGCACAGGGCGCCATCCCGCGTGACGGCCAGCATTTGGTCGGGCTCGAGGAAGCCCTTCGCCAGCCCGGACGGCGTAACCAGGATGCGATCCGGCCCGACGCGGGCAGAAAGGTTTCCGGCCGCGCCGTCTACAAACTCAAACTGGTGCATCAGACGGCCCAGGCGCACAATCTCGCGCCGCGCCGCTGGTTCGTTTAGCATGATGAAACCGGAGCTATACAGCGACTACAGAGTACCGGCTGCTCTCCGTGGTCTCTGTGACAAAGGTCAACTCAGGAGGCTGGTCTCCAACCGCATCACGGTAACGTCGTGCAGGTGCCCGGTTGCGCTGCGCACCTGCACGGTATCGCCGCTGCGCTCCGCCTGCGAGTAATGCAGCTGCACATCGGCGTCGAACCGGCGCGTGGCTTCGGCGGCGATGCGCCCGATCACATCGGCGTTACTCACAACTACGAAGCCTTCCTCGCTCTCCTGTCCCAGAAAATCGTCCGGACCGCCGAACTCGTCCAGCAGCCCGTGCAGCAAGATCGCCACACTCCGCAACACTTCGGCAAAAGCAATCACGCCATACAGGTCGCGGAACGGCTCAGCGTTCAGCAGCCGCACGGAAAGCGCGCCTCGGTTTGGGCGTTCCGCAACGCGGGCCAGTTCGCGCTCCACCAACGCGCCGGCCGGCAGGCTTGTGCGCGGATCGGCCACGTGCTCGCGCGCATCGCGGCTCAACACGTTGTGCACCCGCAGATACAGTTCTTCCATATCGAACGGTTTGGCGATGTAGTCATCCGCGCCGAGGCCAAGCCCTTCCAGACGTTCCAGACGGCGGCCCTGTTGCGTGAGGAACACGATCGGCACATACCGCGCGCGCGATGTGGCGCGCAGGCGTCGGAATAACTCAAAACCATCCATATCCGGCAGCCGCACATCCAGGATGATCAGCGCCGGCAGCTCGTTGAGACAGAAGGCAAGCGCCGCCGAGCCATCGTGGACCGGATGCAGGTCATAGCCGCGCGCCGAAAAATAGAGGTCGAGCATGCGGGCCGTCTCGACGTCGTCTTCGACCAACAGGATACGCTGCTTGCTCATAGCGCCGCGATCAGGCTGCTGATACCGGCGGCGAAACCGTCGTCTGGATTGGTGATCATCAGCGGCTGGCCCTGCACAAGCGCCCTGGCTTGCGCCGCGGCATACGGCGTCACAACGTCCACCGAACGCCCCAGCGCTCTTTCGACGGCCGCTTGCGGCAGGCCCGCTGCGGGCGAGGTGTGGTTGAGTACGACGCGGATGCGCTCGGCCTCCACGCCCGCCTCCTGCAACACCGGCAGCGTACTGGCAAGCGTTTGCACCGAGCCGACATCCG
>JBHHUI010000719.1:0-2146 GCA_046753805.1 Anaerolineales bacterium | reverse complement strand
ACAGGTAGACCTGCACGCACAGTACGGCGGCGTCTTTCCGGAGGTAGCCTCGCGCGTGCACATCGAGAGCATTACACCCGTCATCCACGAAGCGCTTTCCAAAGCGCATGTCGGACTGGATGACCTGCACGCCGTCGCGGTCACGCGCGGGCCGGGGCTGGCCGGCTCGCTGCTGGTGGGTCTGAACGCCGCCAAGGGGCTGGCGCTCGGGCGCGCGCTGCCGCTGCTGGGCATCAACCATCTCGAAGGGCATATCTATTCGTTATGGCTGACAGAGGCCGGGGCAACGGTGGAGTTCCCGGTGCTGGCGCTGGTGGCTTCCGGCGGACACACCGAACTCGTGCTCATGCACGAGCATCTGACATACGAGCACCTTGGCGGCACGCTCGACGACGCCGCCGGCGAAGCGTTCGACAAAGTCGGGCGCATGCTGGGGCTGCCGTACCCCGGTGGGCCGCACGTTGAAAAGGCCGCCCGTGAAGGCGATCCGCATGCGTACCAGTTCCCGCGCGCCTGGCTCGCGGACACCTGGGATTTCTCGTTCAGCGGGCTGAAAACGGCCGTGCTGCGGGAAATCAAGCGCCAGTATCCGGGCCACCGCGCCGGCGTTGACGAGACACCGGCCGGGCTGCCGGCGCCGAATCTGGCGGCCGGGTTTCAGCAGGCGGCCATCGAGGTGCTCGTAGAGAAGACCGTGCAGGCCGCCGAACAGCACGCGGCGCAGGCCGTCTTTGTGGCCGGCGGCGTGTCGGCCAATCTGGCGCTGAGAGACGCCATGCGCGTGCGCGCAGGCGCCTTGCCGGTGTTTACCCCGCCGCTCGAACTATGTACCGACAATGCAGCCATGATCGCCGCGGCTGCTTTCTACCGCTTTGAAGCCGGGCAGCGCGACGGCATGGAGATCGATGCGCTGCCGAGCTGGCCGCTATAGCTTTCTTCACCGCAGAGAGGGAGAGCACGTAGAGATCAGGCCGGGATACTCCGCAGACTCTGCATTTCTGCTGTGAATCCCTTAAGCGCCATCGGTTTTGGTCCGGCGGGCGTACGATTCGAGAAAGCCACAGCTCGCACAGCCGTACGTGACCACATCGAATGTATCTTCTTTCGGCGTCCGTGTGCCGGTCCACATGGACGGCTCTGGCTTGCCACGCACCCAGCGGATCGGGCGTGTGCCGCTGCCGACCTCCGCGATCCATCCCGCTTCCATGCTGCTCCCACACTTAGGGCACTTATACTCGACCATCACATCTACTCCTTGAGCCAGCCGCGACTCCAGTAATACAGCAACGCCATGTACTCGCGCAGGTAGCCACGGCTGTCCCGCAGCGCCGCAGTCGTCGGAATGATTACACTGGCGCGCGCCGGCAAATCGATGGAACGCGCAGCCGATTGCGAGGGTATCGGATGCAGTCCTTGCCCTCGGAACGTAGCCAGCGCACGCCACATGTGCGCCGACGATGTGACCAACACAAATCGCTCGATGCCGTGCGCGGCCAGCAGCGGCGCGAGGTTGACGGCCTGCTCGTACGTGTTGCGCGAGGCCGGTTCGAGCAGAATCCGGTCGGCGGGCACGCCGGCGTCCTGCAGCGCTGCTTGCATCGGCTTGCTTTCGGGGCTGAGCGTTGCGAACGGATCGCCCACTCCGCCCGAGACGACCACCCACGGCTCGTCGAGCAGGCGATAGACGCGCGCGGTTTCCAGCGTGCGGAACGCCGACGGCCCGCTCATCGAATTGATCTCGCCGATCGCCGTCCGATAGGTCTCGCTGCCCCCGCTCAAAACCACGATGGCCGTCGCGCCGTTGGCCTCCTCCGGGGCCGCAAGCGAGCCGTAGCCGCGGTCAAGCCCGGCCGCCAGCGCATCCGCAAAGACCGGCAGACTGAGAATGGTATAAAGCACCACAAACGCGGTGAGCACGCGCCGCCCCCGGCGCGGCCAGGCATCGCGCATGTACAGCATGCCGACTCCGGCAATCAGCCCCAGCAAGAGCAGCGTCATCGAGCCGGGCACGAGAAAGTCGCGCACAAGGGAGGCCATGAATTCCATTCAGTCCACCGGGCCGGCGCCGTCCGAAGCGCGGCAAATGTAGATTCGGGCCTGGCGACCGGTGGCCGTCGCGTAGTGCGCCGACAACTCCCGCGCGAAC
>JBHHUI010000718.1:0-2147 GCA_046753805.1 Anaerolineales bacterium | reverse complement strand
GTGGCGGGTCCTGCTGGGCGGGCCAGCGCCCCTGGTATTGTTCCAGCAAGCTCTTCACCGTCAACACCATGCCGGAGGTGCAAAAGCCACACTGTACCGCGATCGCATCCAAAAAGGCTTGCTGGATGGGATGGAGTTCCCCGTTTTGAGCCAAGCCCTCAATCGTGGTCACGCTGCGGTTATGGGCTTCATATGCCAGGGTACAGCAACCGCTAACCGGCGCACCGTCCAGCAACACCGTGCAGGCCCCGCACACCTGCACATCGCACGAACGTTTGGCGCCTTTGAGCCCCAAATGATCCCGCAGGAAATCCAGCAGCAGTTCGCGCGGCTCGATGTTTGCCTCGACATCCTCGCCGTTCACCGTTAAACGGAGCGCCATGAGGTTGGCTTTAGTGGACACGTGCGCCTCCGCTGACGCGCTCGGCAGCCCGCTCCAGGGCGCGCTTCGTTAGAACCTGCGCCAGATGCGCTTTGTATGCGGCCGAACCATAGATGTCATCTACAGCGTCCGTTGCCTCTCGGGCGCTTGCAGCCGCGGCCGCAAACAGCTCCATGCCGGGCTGCTTACCCTGTAAAATGTCTTCTGCCACAGTGACGCGGACGGGCGTGGGCCCGACGCTACCCAGCGCGACTCGCGCCGTGTCGATCACGCCGTCTTGCAAGTGCAAGATGACCGCAACTGTCGCCGTGGGGCGCTCGTGGATACCAAACTTCGCATACGCACTGCCAGCGCCAACGGGCTGCGTGGGCACGGTGATTGCCTTCAAAATCTCATCCGGTTCTCGGGCCGTCTCAAATAAGCCCACAAAGAACTCCTCTACTGGCACGGTTCGCGATCCATTCACCCCGGAGAGTTCTAGCGACGCGCCGCATGCCAGCAGCAGTGTGGCCGGGTCACTATGGGGTTCAGCGAAGCACAAGTTGCCGCCAATCGTCCCGGTAGTCCGCACGCGCAGATTTCCCACCTGGGCCGCGGCCTCGGACAGCAACGGGGCCTGTTCGCGCACTAATGGCGTCTGCTCCAGTTGTCGGTGTGTTACCAGTGCGCCAATCCGTAGCCTTTGCCCGTCTGCCTCCAGACGGATACCTTCCAGGTGCGGTATCGCCTTGATGTTGACCAGATGCGGGTAGTGCACCAGGCCCTCTTTCATGATCAGGAGCAATTCCGTGCCGCCGGCATAGATCGCGGCCTCTTCACCATAATGCGCCAGCATATCGGCTGCTTCCGACGCCGTGGCAGGCTCGTGAATCTCAAAGGCGCCAAGCATAAGCGGTTGAAACTGGAGAGCTAAAGCTGGCCGTCCGCCTGCGCGGACGAGTGCGTCCACGCAGGTGGACGCCCGGCTGCAAGCCCGCTGACGGCGACTTCAGTCGCTCCTGCACGACGGCCTGAGTAGTCATTCCCTGGTTATCCTCCGTCCGGCATGCCGGCCGCAAAACCTCGCCGCCGGGTTTCTCGAAGCAGATACTGCCAGTACTCTTCAATGAACTCATCCCGGTATTTGTTGGCATACATGCGGTTAACCGTTTCCTGCGGGATGGGTTGTAGAGCGCCAAAGGATGTAGCAATCGCTTGAATGCGCGCTGCTCGTTCCAATGTTAGCGCCGCGTAGACTACCCAGGGCACTGTTTTATCGGCGACTAACATGCCGTGGTTACACATCAACACCGCCCGGCGCGAGCCTAAAGCGCGCGCGACAGCCTGACCATTTTCAGCATCTAAGATCAAGTCGGCGGTTTTATTAAAAATTCCCACGCCATCTCGAAACAGCACCGCGTCATGGTTGACAAATTCGAGTTTAACCGATGTGGCGCTCAGCGCAGTGGTATAGGGCGGATGAGTATGCGCCACGGCGCCCACGTCAGGTCGGAGGCGGTACACTTCCGTATGCAACACGGCTTCGAGATGAACCTTGCCATCGCCGGCCAGCTTGTTACGGTCCAGGTCAATGGTCAGGATGTCGTCAGGTGTGACTTCATTCAACCCCAAGCCTTTACGCTTGATATAGACCTGGTCTTCCGATCCTCTCGCGCTGACGTGCCCCAACGTGAGGTCCGTGTGCCCTCCCATTGCCAAAATACGGCAGGCCCAGGCAATCTGCGTCTGCAATGCACGTTCTTGCATGTCTATGGAGCTTTACTCA
>JBHHUI010000717.1:0-2148 GCA_046753805.1 Anaerolineales bacterium | reverse complement strand
GTGGCCGCGTACGACCCACATTTCCACAAAGTCGCCTTTCGCGGGCTGGAGGGGGTACTCTCTGAAGAAGCCGGACGCGTGTTCCGGTTTCAGGAGCAACAGAAACTGCACGACGAAATCATCGATACAGGCATCGCAAAGATCTATCGTGACCATCTGGAGACCGCGCAGCGCATCGCGGCGGACGACGGCGCGACCATAGAAACGGCGCTGCTGGAGGGAAAGCCTTTCGCGGCGGTTCTGGCGCACGTGGAACGCGTCCAACCGACGCTGCTCGTCGTCGGACGGTTGGGCGTGCACACCGACGCCGGTCTCGACCTGGGCGCGACCGCCGAGAATCTGTTGCGCCTGGCAGGGTGCCACGTGCTGCTCGTCGCAGACCGTTTTGACCCGACGACCGGCCGGCAGGTTCTGGAGGCGCTCAGCGAGGGGGTGCCCTGGACGGCGGAGGCGTTAGCGCGGCTGGAGAACGTGCCGCCCTTCGCGCGCAGCTTCGCGCGCCGGGCGATCGACGACTATGCCAGCGAGCAGGGCTACGCGCAGGTCACCCCGTCCGTGATGGCCGAGGCCCGCGAGAAACTGGGCGTTTGATGGGGACAGTAAATCCCAGCGGCGCCTGCGATGGCAACGCGCCTGGGGACGCGCCTTCAGAGCGCCATCCGGCTGACATGACCGCTGCCCTTTCCCTCGTGTCTTGGAACGTGACGCGCCGCTGCAACCTGCGCTGCCCGCATTGCTACCTGGACGCTGGCGCGCGGTCCTCCGATGATGACGAGTTGACGACCCTGGAGGGTCGCGACTTCATCGACCAACTCGCTGCTCTTTGCTTTGCGGCGGCTGCCGCGCGCGGGCGCAAGCCGTCAGCGGAGATATGATGGCCGAAGACCCGTGGTGCAAATACCAGCCCGGCAGCGCAGCCCCCCCTGTTGCGGTTGCGGAAAAAACGGACGACGCCCGGCCGCAGTGGACGCCGGCAGCGCGTGCTCGCATGACGCGCATCCCGGCCCCGTTGCGTCCCATGGTCGAAAAGGCCGTCGAAGCCTATGCGCGCTCGCAGGGCCTGACGACGGTCACGCCCGCAATGATGGCCGAATTGCGCGCCCGCAACATGCCGCCGGGACGGTTTCCGGGCCCCAGACCATTCGATAAAAATTAAGCGCTTACCTGCTCCTGTCCGCGCAAAACAAGATTTGGTTCCTGGCCCGGGTGAGCATCCTGGTACCCTCCAATTATGGAACCACGTCAGGCAATCAAGGCAGTTATGCATCGCGTTACGAGCTCCCGATAACTCGCGCACGAGCCTACCGACGATCACCGCGAACGTTCCAGGCTGCTTTTGAAAGGCGAAGCGCCCCGCGTTTTCAACGACGCAGAATATAGTGTCTTTATTGCGCCACTGGTTGCCTCAATACAGTTTTCAACTTCTCTGGTGCAGTTCTGCGAGGGTCGCTTAGATATATCTCATGATGTTTGCCTCTTGGTTCGTAACCATTTTTCTCGATGAAGTCGTGCATCTTCTCTATCGTTGGACCCTCTTCTGAGTATGGGCCAAAGTACATTATCTGCACTGATAATCCTTCGTGAAAACGCTCGAATCTTAACTTGGAAAGGGCGGGGGGATTCTTCTTTTTTTCCACCTGCTTGAGCGCCCCCTCGAACATCTCTGGGGTCACCGACTCCGGCTGCATGATCATCGCCGTCCATTTCCATGCGCTTTTGTCTTCTGTAGTGAACTCCTCCATGTTATCCACCCACCACAGTCCCTCCAAAGGGGGGACGACGAAATCCATCCCCTTTTCTTTCTTGCTCATGAACTTGAGCGCATAAGCCACAGCATACAGCGCTTCAACGGCATCCTGATATTCCTGCGCCGTGTTGGGGTCGCCGTGACCATCCACCATCAGGAAGTTCATCGGCGGTACGTCCACGACAACAATTATTTTCGCGGAAGGCCGGTACAGGTGTTTGAGTTCCTTTTTTGGATCGATTTTGGACATATCACTCACTCTTTGGGTATGAAGTATGTGCGTTCGTAGTCAGGTGCGAGACATAGTAAATTGCTGTCGTAGGCTACTTCTCCTTCTCCACGGGGAGCTGTATTTCGGTTACATAAGTGGACGGGTCTTCGCTTGATTCCGGCCCGCGCAG
>JBHHUI010000716.1:0-2149 GCA_046753805.1 Anaerolineales bacterium | reverse complement strand
TCGCCCGCATTGGTCCCGCCTGACGCCGAACTCGCGCGCGAACACGCCGAGTTGGCGCGGAACCTCGCCGCCGCCGGCGTGGACTTTTTGCTTGTCGAGACGATGAACACGGTGCGCGAAGTGGCGGCCGCCACGCGCGCGGCTGTCGCCACGGGGTTGCCAGCGGTGGCGAGTGTCGTCTGCGGGCCGGACGGCAACCTGTTGTCGGGTGAGGGTATCTCGGAAGTTGTCGAGGCGCTGGCGCCGTTGGGTCCGGCGGCGCTGCTGGTGAACTGCGCGCCCGCGCCCGATTTGGAGCGTCCGCTCGCGGCATTGCGCGCGGAAACCAACTTGCCCGTCGGCGGCTACGGGAACGTCGGTCACGCCGACGACCAGCACGGCTGGGTAAATACCGACGCAGTCGATCCGTCGGCCTATGCGCGCTATGCCGGCGAATGGCTCCAACTCGGCGCGACGCTCGTCGGCGGCTGTTGTGGCACAACCCCGCTCCACACTCGCGCGCTCCGGCGCCTTCTCGACGGCTGACTAACCGTTTTTTCACCGAGTCTGCAGACTCTAACGAACTTCATACCGCTTTCGAGATTTTTCTAACCGGATTAGTACGCAATGTGGTTGATTCTGCGGGTTGCGATTGCTAGATTCCTTGCATGCCCGTATACCCCGGGCTGTAGGCGGCGATCATGTACGTGCAGAACCAGTTACTCTTTCCCTCTGAAGCCATTTCCATCGTCCAGGAATCACGCGGCCCTGAATGGGCCAGTCTGGTCAAGCGCGTCAAGAATCTGCCTGAATTACACCCCGAAAAACTCAGTTTCTGTCTCACGATGATCCGGTTTAACGGGTGTTTGGATTGTGAGACTGATTCGTACCGAGCCATGCGCGGTTGCGACCAGTGTTCGCTGCAGACGCTGCGGCGCTACCATGGCCCGGACTGCGACTTGTTCGACATCTACGAACGGGCTTCGCAGGATGTAGCCGCCTATATGGGCTGCGCGCAACAACAAGCAGCCTGACGATCATCCTCAATTGCATATCCGAATGTCAGCAGAGCGGCGCGCCGCTCTGTTTATGATCCCCGCGTAGCGGAGGATGATATACTTTCTGCATCGCTACGATGCGGTTCCCCAATTCTCTTTCCAGAGGACCCTGATGAAAGTCAGTGAACAGACACTGCGACAGATGTATCGTGAGATGCTGCGCGCCCGTCGCGTGGACGAGCGCGCCTGGGCGCTGCACCGGCAGGGCAAAATTGCATTCCACATATCCGGCATGGGACACGAAGCCACCCACATCGGCGCAGCCAATGCTATCCGCGTGGGGCACGATTACGTCGTTCCGTACTACCGCGACCTGGGATTGATGCTGTGCATGGGATTGACGATGGAGGAGTTCATGCTTGGCCTGTACGGCAAGCGCGGCGAGCCCTCGTCCGGCGCGCGGCAGATGCCCAGTCACTGGGGACTGAAGCGCGCCAATGTCGTCAATACCTCGTCCCCGGTGGCGACTCAGATCCCCCACGCCGCCGGCATCGCGTTCGGGATCAAGTATCGCGGCACGGATCAGGTCGTGCTCACCTGCATCGGCGAAGGCTCCACCTCGCAGGGCGAGTGGTACGAGGGCATGAACTGGGCTGCCGTCCACCAGCTCCCGTTCATTTGCCTCGTGCAGAACAACCTGTATGCCATTTCGGTGCCGCAGGAAAAGCAGATGGCCGTGCAGGACGTGGCCGACCGCGCGGCGGCTTTCGGGATGCCGGGTGTGGCCGTGGATGGCAACGACGTGCTCGCCGTGGCCGAAGCCATGCAAACGGCAGTGGCGCGCGCCCGTGAAGGCGGCGGGCCGACGCTGATCGAGGCCAAGACGTACCGCCCGGTGCCGCACTCGTCGGATGACGACGACCGGTCGTACCGCGACCGCGCCGAGGTGGAAGCATGGAAGCAGCGCGATCCAATCGTACTCTTCCGACAGCGTTTGCAGGCCGAAGGCGTGCTATCGGCGGCCGATGAAGAGCAACTCGAGGCGGACATCCGCGCCGAGGTGGATGCTGCGCAACAGGCGGCCGAAGCCGCCGATTACCCCGATGCGTCCATTGCGACTCATCCGGTCTACGTCGAGGAGGTGCAGCATGCCTGAGATGACGCTCATCGAC
>JBHHUI010000715.1:0-2153 GCA_046753805.1 Anaerolineales bacterium | reverse complement strand
GCCGCCGGCGACGTTCGTCGTCTCAATGCCGGTAACACCCGCCGCCGCAACGACGGCGCTCCCAACGCTCGGGCCATCGCCGCTTCCGACGATGACTTTAGCGCCCGCACCTACATTCACCCTGGAACCGCTCGCGGCGGCACCGACCGAAATGCCGCTGCCGCCCACCGCCACGACAACGGCGCTCCCAACGCTCGGGCCATCGCCGTTGCTCATTACATACACAAGCAGCGCGACGGGGTCCAACGACATTTACGTGGCCGAGCTTGTCGCCGGAGCCCTGCGCAACATCACGAACGTCACGAACCATCCGGCCAACGACCGCCAGCCGCGCGTCTCGCCGGATGGCCGCACGATTGCGTTCAGCTCCAGCCGCGACGGCGCCACAAACATCTTCCTGATGGACCTGGACGGCTCCAACCTGCGCCAACTTACCGACCAGCCCGGCGTGCAGGGCGATCCATCCTGGTCGCCAGACGGCAACTGGCTGGCGTTCACCGCGCTGGACGCCGGGGGCAGCCAGCGCGATATCTTTATCATCTCGACGCAAGGCGGCGAATCCACCAATGTGACGAACCACCCGACCCGGGAAGACTACCCGTGTTTTTCGCCGGACGGCAGCCGCATTGCGTTCAGCTCCACGCGCGACGGCAACTTCGAGATTTACACGATGCGTGTGGACGGCTCCGACATCGTCCGGCTCACCGACCACCCCGCAAAAGACGCCGACCCGGCCTGGTCGCCGGATGGCACGCGCATTACCTGGACGACGGAGCGCGATGGCAACAAAGAAATCTACTCCATGAACGTGGACGGCTCCGACAAACGCAACCTCACCAACCATCCGGCCGCAGACTCCGGCGTCACCCAGTGGTCGCCCGACGGGGCGTACATCGCCTTCATCTCCAACCGCACGTCCACCGACAATGTTTGGGTCATGCGCCCGGACGGCAGCGCACCGACAAACCTCACGAACAGCCGTTTTTCAGAATGCTGTCCGGGGTGGCGGAAGCCGTGATGCGTGCTATCTAAAGGGTGAAAACGTAATCCGGGAGCGGCGAATTGGGTGGGTACGCTCCCGCTCCATGTACCTCGTTTGCTATAATCCAAGACCCATGGCAGTACCCGCGTTTTTCGTGCGCGATATCCCCGTTTACGGCGACCTGATCCTGTCGCCCATGGATGGGTTCTCAGACCGGCCGTTCCGCTCGATCTGCCGCGAGCTTGGGTCGGCCATGAGCTACACCGAGTTCGTCAACGTGGACGAGTTGCAGGGCAAGCAGGGCGGCAGCCAGCGCGCTCGCAAGAAACTCGAATACGATAGCGCCGAACGCCCGGTGGTGTTTCAAATCTACGGCCACGATGTGGACCGGCTGGTCGAAACAGCCATCCGGTTGCAGGCGCTTGGCCCGGATATCATCGACATCAACATGGGCTGCTACGTTAAGAAGATTTCCGAGCGCGGCGCGGGCGCGGGCATGTTGCGGTTCCCCGATCGCATCGCGGCGGTGTTTCAACGCCTCAGCCGCGAATTGGACGTGCCGGTCACGGGCAAGATCCGTCTCGGCTGGGACGAGGATCAGCGCAATTACCGCGAAGTGGCCCACGCCGTCCAGGATAACGGCGGCAGCCTGCTTGCGGTCCACGGCCGCACGCGCGCCCAGGCCTACAAAGGGTCGGCGGATTGGGATGCCATCGCCGAGATCAAAGCCGCGCTGCACATCCCGGTCGTCGGCAACGGCGATGTGCAGACGGTGGCCGACATCGAGCGGATGAAAAACCACACGCGCTGCGACGCTGTCATGATCGGGCGCGGAGCAATCGGCAACCCGTGGATATTTGCGCGCAAGGACCAACGCGATGTGAGCGTCGCAGACAAGATCGCGCTGGTGCGGCGGCATCTGGCGCGCAACCTCGAATTCTATGGCCAGCAGTTGGGCCTGGTGCTGTTCCGCAAACACATCGCGAAATACGTGCCCGAAAACCCGCGCGACCGCGAGTGGCGTTTGCGCTTGCTCACCTGCGAGCACGCCGAAGAGTTTGTAGAACTCATCACGAATCGAGCCGCCCGGAAACAATCTGCTGTCGGCGTGCCTGTAGCGGCCTGACGAAGTGAATCACGGATTCCCTCTCGGGCACACATGACACGAATC
>JBHHUI010000714.1:0-2154 GCA_046753805.1 Anaerolineales bacterium | reverse complement strand
CGGCGCCTTTAAGGAAATCGTGCCTATGGAACGCATTGTTTATACCGATAGCAACTCGGATGCGGAGGGCAATGTGATGTCCCCCTCCATGATGGGCATGCCGGAAGGCTCGCCTGAGAGTATGGACGTGACGGTAACCTTCGCTCATGAAGATGGCAAGACCACGGTGACCGTGAGCCACGTGGGTCACGGGGACGGCGCGGATTATGCTGCCATGGGTTGGGAACAAGCCTTTGATAAGCTGACCGCAGTCTTGGCAAAGGTGTAATTTCTCAGAATCAGTTTCCGTCTGGGGAAAAGAAAACGAGTGAGAGGCGGCGAAAGCCGCCTTTTTCTTTGTATGATTATGGTCTCCGCCCCTACCGCAGGTTAGGCGGATAAACAGAGATCAGAATCGTAGAGATCCGTATACTAATCCGAGATGCAATTGTCAGGGAAACCTATCGTGGCCGGCGCGGCTGAAGGCATCGCGCTGGTGAGCGACGAGCCGCTCAGCTTCTGGGGCGGCTACGACGCGGCCACCGGCGAGATCATCGACCGGCGTCATCCGCTCTCCGGGCAATCGGCGGCCGGGCGCGTGCTGGCACTGCCGTTCAGCCGGGGATCGAGCACGACGGCGGCGGTGCTGCTCGAAGCGATTCGGGCGGACACGGCTCCAGCGGCCATCATTACGACCGGCGTCGATTCGTTTTTCGCGCTGGCTTCGATTGTGGCCGACGAGATGTATGGTCAGCCAATCCCCATCGTCGCGCTGCAACCCGGCGATTTTGCACGCTTGAAGACCGGGATGCTTTTGCATGTCGCTGCGAATGGGAGTGTCAACGCATCCGAAGCCCCTTTGGATCGCTGACCGGTTTTCTCCTGGCGCCGGTAACCGCCACGCACCGGCCCTGCATGTTCATTTCGCCCATGCCCAGCAATTCCTTTCGAATCGTTCCAACCGGCTCATTGCAAGTTCGATGGATACTCCGGGCGACGTTTCTCGCGCAACCCGGACACGCCCGCAAGCAAGTCCTCGGAGTAAAAGCCCAGCATCTCGAGCGCGAGCGAGTGGTCGAAGATCGGCCCGGCCTGCCACATCCACTGGTTCAGCGCACGTTTGGTGTAACGGATGGCGTCGCGCGGCCCGGTGGCCAGATCGGTCGCGACCGCCATCGCTTTCGCGAGCAGTTCGTCGGCGGGAACGGCCAGGCTTACCAGCCCCATGCGCTCGGCGTCGCTGCCCAGAATAAAGTCGCTTGTCATCAAGTAGTAT
The DNA here is from genome assembly GCA_046753805.1 of Anaerolineales bacterium. Lineage (GTDB taxonomy): Bacteria > Chloroflexota > Anaerolineae > Anaerolineales > JBHHUI01 > JBHHUI01. The sequence continues at coordinate 899 of JBHHUI010000714.1, read as the reverse complement.
TTCGCCTTTGCCATGCCGCACAGAATCGGCCACAGAATTGCTGCGTGGTCGCCGGCGGCGACACCCATCCGCACGTGACCATCCGCAAGGCGCGCGTTCTCGGCTGCAATGCTGATATCAGCCATGAGCGCCACGACCAGGCCAGCCCCGACGGCCGCGCCGTTGATCGCGGAGATGATCGGCGTTGGGCAGCGCAGCATGTTGTAAACCAGGTCGCGCGCCTCGTCGAGGATACGCGCGATTTCTTCGTAATCTCGGTGGGCCGCTTCCACCATACCCAGGTCGCCGCCCGCCGAAAAGGCGCGGCCGGCCCCGGTGACCACGGCCACGCGCACATCCGCATCACGCCTGACGGTGTCCCATACATGCACGAGTTCCGTGTGCATGCGCGCATCGGTAGCGTTGAGCACCTCTGGCCGGTTGAGCGTCATCCAAAGGATGCCCGGTTCGCGGCGCTCGAATAAGATGTGCTGGTAATCTGCGTATTCCATCGTGACCATTCCTCTATTCACTTCGCTGCCTGTGTGTAGCGCGACATGACGGTGATATCGCCGCGCCGTTCCCAGCCCAACGCCTCCCAGAAGGCAATTGCTGCCCGGTTTTCGCGGAAGACGAGAAGATGGGATTTGTCGATGCCGTGGCGCTCCAGCGCTGCAATGCAACGATCGACGAGCACCCGGCCGATGCCATTGCGGCGCTTGTCAGCGCGCACGGCCAGATGATGCACAAAACCACGGCGACCGTCATGGCCACACAGTACCGCACCGACGACCCCCTTGCCATCGGTGGCCACGAAACTCAGGCCGGGATTGCGTTCCAAATAGACTGCGATGCGATCTCTGGAGTCTGTACTGCTCAAACCAACACCTGCGCTCGACTCCCAGAGCGCTAGCGCCTGC
>JBHHUI010000713.1:0-2156 GCA_046753805.1 Anaerolineales bacterium | reverse complement strand
CCCCATCGGCGCGGTTTCGGACTGATGTTTCAGGACTACGCCCTCTTCCCGCATCGCAATGTTTTCGACAACGTGGCTTTTGGCCTGAAAATGCAGCGCATGTCGCGCAGCGAAATATGGGCCCGCGTTCACGCCCTGCTCGAAAACGTTGGGCTGGCCGGGCAGCATGGCCGGGACGTGAATACGCTGTCGGGGGGGGAGCAGCAGCGCGTCGCACTGGCGCGGGCGCTCGCCCCGGGACCGCGGCTCCTCATGCTCGACGAGCCGCTGGGCGCGCTCGATCGCAACCTGCGCGATGATTTATTGGACGAGTTGCTGGCCGTCCTGGCAGCGCAGGAGCTCGCGGCCATTTACGTCACGCACGACCAGGAGGAAGCGTTTGCCGTCGCCGGCCGGGTGGCGATTATGCGCGCCGGACGCATAGAACAGGCCGGGACGCCGCAAGCCCTCTACGCTCGGCCGGCCACGGAATTCGTGGCGCGATTTCTTGGGATGCGCAATATCGTCGCGGGCACGCTGGAGAACCGTTCCGGCCAGCCGGGTGTGCGCGTACCGTTCGGATGGCTGCCGCTCGCAGAACCGCTCACCCCAGGTCCGGCGAATGGGGATGTCCGCGTGCTGCTGCAGCCGGGCGGAGCGACGTTTGCCGGGTCCGGCGCCGGGTTCCCGGTCGCCGTGCTGGATACCACATTCCATGGGTCGCGTACCGTGGTGGACGTACAGCCGGAGGCCGGCCGGTCTCTGCGGTTTGAGGTGGCGTCGAACGTGTCCGTTCCAGCGCGCGGCGCCCGGAGCGTTCTCCGCATCGATCCCAGGGCGGTAATCTGTTTGCCCGAGGAGGCCCACTCGGGCTATAATTCATAGCGATATGACTCAACGAGAAAAGATGCGCATCCGCAAGCTGGACTTCTATGGCAGCGAAGAGACCACCTGGGAGGGAGAAGTGCTCGAGCGGCGGGCTGCCTACGTTAAGCTCGAAGCTCGCTTCCAGCGGGACGACCGCACCGATCTGGATTACGCATCGTTAGAGCGTAATGACCGCTTCGTGGAGTGGTACTTCTCCGACCGCTGGTACACGATCTTTGAAGTCCACGCCGGTAAGGGCGACAAGCTTAAGGGGTGGTACTGCAACATCGCGCGCCCGGCCGAAATCCGCTCTGGCGAAATCCGCACGCACGACCTCGCGCTCGACCTGTGGGTGGGGCCTGACGGCTCCACGAAAGTGCTCGACGAAGACGAGTTTGCGAAGCTCCGGCTGTCGCCCTCCGAGCGCAAATCAGCCCGGGCTGCCCTTAAGGAACTTAAGCAAGCCGTCGAGACCCGGCGTCCCCCGTTTCACTTAATCTAAAACGCCCGCATGCGGGGCGTCGAAGGCGAAGATGACCGTCGATGCATGCGGCGGCGGTGCGGCGCGCGCGGCTGCAAGACGGACTCCCCGAGTGCTACACCACTGCCCGCCGCTGGGAGCGGCGATAGAGTAACAGTACGATCCAGGCCGTTACTACGATAACCAGCGCGGCGATGATCACCGGTACGACGATCGCGAGGAATGAAACGATGGCCGCGACGATATCTTCTATCACGCTCACAACTGGATTGCCTACGCCGCCGGTGACGGCAGTGACGGCCGGGCGCAGCAGCGCGGATTTGGCGGCATGTATCGTACCGGCCACGACCAGGCCGAGCATCATGGCAAAAACCGGGTTAATGCTCGTCACGACGTTGGTGCTGGCTGCAAATAAGATCGCGCCGGCTGCCGGTCGCACGAATGTCTGCACGATGTCGTTGACGTGATTGACAGCGGGCACCTTGTCGGCAAAGAACTCAATCGCCAGCAGTATCGTCACCGCGCCGAGCACCCACCAATTTGCGAGCAAGTCGTATGGCTCGCCAAGTTCCAGCAGGTTGGTGAAGCGCGCTGCCAGGCCGACGATCAGCAGCGGCAGGTAGGCGTTCAGCCCGGCGCTGGACGATAGCCCGAAGGCGGCAAACACTCCCAGGACGGCGTTAACGATTTCCATTACCGACTCCTCTGACAGGCGTGCCGGCCGAGAGATTAGCAGGACAGCCTGGATCTCATTATATACAATGCCCCGGCGTGTTCCTGTCAACGTTCAGGGATTCTGTCAGGGTAAGTAGTCAGCGAAAATGTCATG
>JBHHUI010000712.1:0-2158 GCA_046753805.1 Anaerolineales bacterium | reverse complement strand
GCACATTGTGCATATCATGTCGCTCAACCCGCATGTGATGACAGCCAGCATGCGACACTATGGCGCAATCATGATCGGCAAATCACCGCTCTCGCGTGTGCAACGTGAAATGCTTGCCACAGTCGTATCCACCGAACTCTCCTGCCACTATTGAACGCAGGCGCATGCACATGATCTCCGTGAAGAGGTCGAAGAGCTGATCGGCACAGCACCCGAATTCCCCACCGCCGCCGAGGCGGACGCCTTCGTTCACGCCATCGCCCGCGATTGGCGCAGCGCCCCGCTCTCCACCGCCGACCGCGCGCTGTGCGAATTTGCCGCCAAACTGACGCTGCGCCAGCACGATATGTCACCCACCGACCTCGACCAATTACGCGAGTGCGGTTTTAGCGACCGCGCCGTCCACGACGCGACGCAGGTGATTGGCTACTTCAACTACATCACGCGCATCGCAGATGGGTTGGGCGTTGAGCCGGAAGAGTTTATTGAGCCGTGGGGAGAACTGTAGGAACGGGGTTGATCAGTGCGGCGATCGAATCTGCTGCCATACGAGCGCGGGCAGCTGGCGGACTTCCTCCAGTCGCAGCAACATCGCTACGCCCACATAGACCGAGACTGCCACAGCCACACCGCCGAGCGCCTGCGGCATTGGCCCGCGACTATGCAGCACACCACCCGCTGCCGCCAGGGCAACCGCTGTGACCGCACCTGCGACGGCGACCTTTCCCACGCCGCGCAACACGCGATCCGCATCGAACGCACGCAAACGGAAATACAGGATTACCAGCAGGGTGATCGCCTGCAGCGTGAACGCCAGCGAGTTCGATAGCGCCAGTCCGGCGTATCCCAACGCGGGTACGCGCACCAGCGTCAGGCTGAGCACAACCTGCACGCCCAGTGCAGCCGTGGCGACGACCGTCGGTGTGACCGCATCTTGCCGCGCGAAAAACGTCCGCGCCGCGATTTCCAACAGCGAGTGCCCGACCAACCCCACCAGGAACATCTGCGCGGCGAATACGACAAGCGATGTATCCTCCGCCGTGAACGCGCGCCCTTCGAACAGCAGCCGCACGAACGGACGCGCCAAAAACAGAAGCGCCACCGCCGCCGGCAACGTGAGCGCCGTCATCGCACGCACGGCCCCCGTCAGCGTGCTGCGCAGCGAGTCAAGATCATCTTTGGCCGCCAGCGTCGAGAGCGTCGGCAGCAGCGCCGTCCCGATGGCCGTGCCGATGATCGTTTCCGGCACCTGCATGATGAACCAGCCGAATGTCAGCGCCGTCACCGAGCCTTCGCCCAGCCGCGAGGCAAGGTTGTCGCGAATCAGCTCCGTCGCCTGAAACGCACCCAGCGCAACGATGCGCGGCCCCATCAATGCCAACACCTTCGCCACACCCGGGTGTCCCAGGTTCAGAGCGGGCGTCCAGCGGAAACCGTGGCGCGCCAGCCCGGGCAGCTGCACGCCCAGATGGAGCAGTGCGCCCAGGATCACGCCGTAGACGAGGCCGTGCACGCCGAGGCCCAGCGTCGGGATCGGCAGGCCGAAGAACGGAAACACCTCCGGCGCGAGCACGAGCGCGCCGAACATCTGCCCAAAGTTGTACATGCTCGGAGCCAGCGCCGGCAGCAAGAAGTGCTGGTTGGCCTGCAAGCCGCCGATGACCAGCCCGCTAATTGAGAAAACCAGCGTGGCGATCAGGTTCAGGCGCATCAACTCCGCGACGAGCTGCTGCTGTGCGATATCGAACCCCGGCGCAATACCAAACTCTGATCGCACGATGGGCAGCGCAAAGATCGCGACGACGACGGCCAGCGCGCCGGTGACGACAAACGCAAGATTGGCGACGAGGCTGAACACCTCCCAGCCGCTCTCACGACCGTGTTGGTCGAAGTACTCGCTCAGTACCGGGATGAATGCGATGGCAAGCGCCCCGCCGGAGATGAGCACGAACAGCAGGTCCGGCAAGTTGTTGGCCGCGTTGAAAGAATCCAGCACCGCCGATACGCCAAACACGCGCGCGATGACGACCGAGCGCGCCAGCGCGACGATTTTGTCGAGGCCAAAGAAGACGGCGATGAGAAGCGAGGCGCGGATGACGAGGCGGGAGCGGGAGTTCAAATCACTGCCCCAGATACTCCAATGCCGATCGAGCATCCT
>JBHHUI010000711.1:0-2163 GCA_046753805.1 Anaerolineales bacterium | reverse complement strand
AACCGGCGCTCCGCCCTGACGGTGTTGCTTGTGATGGCGATCATCCCGAACCCTTTGTTTGATGTGGTGGGCATCGCAGCCGGGGCGCTGAAGATTCGGCTCGAGCAGTTCCTGGTGATTACTGCCGTCGGCAAGATCATTAAGATGCTGTTTTTCGCCTATGCCGGTTTCTACTCTGTAGACTGGCTCGCGGGCATCTTTTGACGGCGAAACCGCGAGCGTCGGATTGCGTACTACCTTGCGAAGGAGATTAACATGAGTCGCCAGGCCGCCCGCATTGCATTCGGTTCGCTGCTAATCCTATTGGGAGCATTCTTCCTCGCCGCCCAGCTTGTGCCCGCTGTGGCTCAGTTCGCCCGCGCCGGCTGGCCGCTGGCCGTCGTCCTGGCCGGGGTTGCGATTTTTGTGATCGGGCTGCTGACACGGGTTGCGGGGCTTGCGACGCCGGCGGCCACCGTGGCCGGCGTCGGCGCGCTGCTGTATTACCAGAACACCACCGGCGACTGGCAAAGCTGGGCCTATGCGTGGACGTTGATTCCCGGCTTTGCCGGAGTCGGCATGGCGCTGTCGGGCGCGCTCGGCGGTCAGAAGCGCCGAGGCGTCCGCCGTGGGGTTGCGTTTATCGCGCTGAGCGCTGTCCTGTTTGCCGTTTTTGCTTCGTTCCTCGGCGGTCCGGTCCAACTCCGCCAGTATTGGCCCGTCGCACTGATCCTCGTCGGACTGGGCATCATCGTCCGCGCGGCGCTCCGGCGCTAACACAAGCGCGGCTTCCTGATCCTGTCGCAGGATGAATATCCGCGCGCGGCTCAGGCTGCATCCAGCGCGCGCGACAAATCTGCGATGAGATCGTCGGCGTCTTCGATGCCGAGCGATAGCCGGATCAGGTTGTCTTTGATGCCGTGCTGCAGCCGCTCTTCGGTGCTCAGTTCGTAATACGACATCAACGCCGGCTGCTCGATCAGCGTCTCCACTCCGCCGAGACTCGGCGCGATGATTGGAATGGTCACGGCATCAATGACCCGGCTCGCCGCGTCCAGATCGCCGGCGACCTCGAAACTCACCACGCCGCCAAAACCGCCCATTTGCGCGCGCGCCACGGCATGATCGGGATGCGACGCCAGTCCCGGATACCAGACGCGCTCAACCTTGTCATGCTGCGTAAGGAATTCGGCCACCCGCTGGCCGTTCTCATTCTGGCGGGCAATGCGCAGCCCGAGCGTCTTCAGCCCGCGAATGAGCAGCCCGGCCGCCGACGGAGCAGCCACCGCTCCGAGCACCCAGAGTTGCTGGCGCAACAGCGCGATGAGTTGCTCATTTCCTAGCACCACCCCGGCCAGTAAATCGTTATGGCCGCCCAGATATTTGGTGGCGGAATGGATGATCAGATCGATACCGTAGTCGAATGGGCGCAGATTCAAGGGCGTCGCAAAAGTGGCGTCGATGAGCGTCTTCACCCGACGTCGCTTCGCAATGGCGGCGAGCCGTTCCAGGTCGATGCAGCGCAGGTAGGGGTTCGTGGGCGACTCCGAGACGATGAGGCGCGTCTCCGGGCGGATGGCAGCCTCAAGCGCCTCGTAATCATCCGGCTGCACTACGCTGCTTTCCACGCCATAGCGCTGCAGTAGTTGAACGCACAACTGACGGGTGCGACGATAGGAATCAGACGTAATTACGAGGTGCGCGCCGCTTTGCAACAGGCTCAGCAGCGTAACTGTAATGGCTGCCATACCGGACGAGAACAGCAGCGCGTCCGGCGTGCCCTCCAGCGCCGCCAGCCGGGCTTCGGCCGCGCTGACGGTCGCGTTGCCGTAACGGCCATACTCCGTGCGTTCGCCTTGCAGGCCCCACATGCGCGCGTCCATAAACTCGCGCAGGTCCTGCGTCGATTCGAAAGTATAGGCCGCCGTCTGCATAATGGGATCGGCGAGGGCATGGAATGGTTTGTCCCGCTTCGCGCCGCCGTGAACGGCCTGCGTAGAATGACCGGCGCGGTCGCCGCTCTGGGTATGGGTCATGCTTCACTTCCTGTGCACGCTCAATCCAGATCGGTGTGATTCGGGCGCAAACAAAACACCCCGGCCGGAAAAGAACGGGGTGCGAGTGATAGCGCGATCCCTCTCATCTTCCAGACATCGTCTGCCGGAGTTGGCACCTTGGTTAGTC
>JBHHUI010000710.1:0-2166 GCA_046753805.1 Anaerolineales bacterium | reverse complement strand
TTATTGAAATCCACGATGGCCTGTATCGTGGTCGGCGGGTCCACCTGGTCGCGCAGCACCCGCAGGCTCTGCGGGAAGCGGATATGCAGTGTAGCGCCCGTTGTGTCTGCCGGGGCCGCCCCCACCGTGACTGCGCCGGAGATGCCGGAGCTATTTTGTTCGGCCAGGGCGGCTATTCCGGGTGCGGATACGGCGCCGGAGGCAACAGGGACACCGTAGCGTTTAAGCGTGATCGTAGTGACGCCCAGGCTGGTTGACACGTCCACAGACAGTTTCCGGCGCGTGTCACTCGCCCCCGGTTCCAGCGCGGACCAGAGCATACCGGACACATTCCAGCTCGACAGGTCGCTATTCTCGCTGCCGTCTGCGGCAATCACCCCGATCACCTGCGCCGGCCAGGTCCAGGAGAGGGTTGCCCTGGCCGCGACGGTAGCCGCGTAATGCCGCCTGGCGATGCGGCTCATGTCGTATTGGCTCTGGTGCCCGTGCCGCAAAATCAGCGCCTCGCGTGTGTCGGACGCGCAGGGGAACGCCTGCCGGGTGGTGGTGGTGCCCTCTGCGGCGTAGATCATGCCAGCCAGGCGGGAGCCGACGTAGATTCCGTACCAGGCATCCCCGAAGCCGGCGGCCGGCGTCAGGCGCACCTCCACGGCCGTGCCCGCGCGCACGCGGCGGGCATCGGTGGGCTGGCCGAGCATGTTGGCCGGCGAGCCGAACCCGGAGCCGTAGATCGCGCCGAACCGCATATTATCCCCCAATCCGCGTCTCAATTGCGCCGACCGTCGGCGGCACGAAATCGGTCGGAATACTCGCCCGCCCGCCGCCGATCACCACGAACACATCGTAAGAGACGCCAGAGGCACCAGTCAGGCGCGCGCCATCCCTCCTGGTACGCCCGGAAAGTGCGCGCGGCGGCGGCAAGACCGCCAGCACAAATCGGCGGAACACAGACACCCGCAGCCCCGCCACATCCGTATTTGCCGCGAGAGCCTGCGCCTCCCAGCGGAATTGTTTACGGCTACGGCGGTGGTAAGATGAAGGCACTAATTACTCCTCAAACACAACACGGACCTTGGCGTTGACGTCGGCGCCGGCGGTGACGGCGATGCCGAGGCGATTGCCGCCGATGACGACGATCTCGCCGCCGAACGGCGCCTGCCAGGTGTAGCCGCCCTGCGGGTGGACCTGTTCGCCCATGACCTCGATGGCGCCGGTGGGCTCCACGGTGGCCGTATGCTGCGCCGTGGTCTGGAGCGTTTCGTCGATGGCCTCGTCGATGGCCACCGGCGTGAGGGCGCTCATGGTCCCGGCCGTGGTCTGGCGCAGCACCTGTACGATGATCGGCGCGGCCGTGTTGCTGGTGCCGTCAAAAGAAATGGATATTTCTTTGATGAGCACGCGATGATTCGCGGCAGCTACGAGCTGCATAAGCGTTTTTTTGGCGGTGCCGGTCGCCACCTCAGCGGTCTGTGCTACTGCAAGAATGCCAGCCATTGTTTCTCCTTTTTCAAATCACCATACAATAGCGTGCGGAGGCACGCGGTTTATTGGGTAGATTTGTCGCACTCTTTCGCGGTCGAGTACCCGTGGCTCGCTGTACGGGTCTGACGGCGGCGTGAAATTACTCGTCCAGCGGGCGATGCCTTTAGATATGCGCACCTCGTCGAGGCGCCCGGTAAAATATTCACCCCCGTGATCCAAGCTGCCAATGGAGAGCACCGTTTCCGTGAAGTTTGTCGAATTGGTGGCGCTGGCAACCTGGCTCCCGTCAACATAGCCCGTGAGCGCGGTGCCGTTTCGTACTACGGCGCAATGATACCAGGTATTGATGGCGGCGAAAGCGTTGGCCGCGCTCTCCAAAATACGCCCCAATCCCTGGACATAGAAGACAAACTTTTGCAACGAATCCGACCCCATGTTCCAGCCGCCGACGCCGCGCGTGGTGCTCAGCATCGTGATGTAATTGTAAAAGCTGGAGAATCGTACCCAAAAATCCACGGTGAAATCGCCGGCGCCAAACGAAAAATCAGAAGAACTCGGAATGCTCAAATCGCCAGCCCCACCGAATGACAAACTCGAATCCCCAAACTTACTTTGTATAACATCCACCTGCGCGTCGCCATTGGCAGTAATTGTATGTAATGAAGGTGACACATCATGGATGCC
>JBHHUI010000709.1:0-2175 GCA_046753805.1 Anaerolineales bacterium | reverse complement strand
CCGTCGAAGGGATGGCCCGCCGGGACGTTGCCCGAATCACCCGCCGCCCCCCCAGCGGCTGAAGCAACGCCGGTGGTCGTCCCAGCAGCGGCGGTCGTCGTCGGGGCGTTGCTGTCGCCGTGGCAGGCGGCGCAGTTGCCGTCAAAGGGATGCCCCGGCGGAGGACCGCTAGCGCCGCCGTCAGTTGCAGCCAGCCCGGCGAAGGCTTCGTCGGTGGATGCGCCCTGCTCACCGTGGCAGGCTACACAATTTCCATCGAAGGGGTGCCCCGGCGGGGGACCGTCGGAGGCGGCGCCGTCGGCCAAAATCGCCTCGGCGACGTCAGTTGTGGCAGAGCCTCCATCGCTATGGCAGGCGGCGCAATTGCCGTCGAAGGGGTGGCCGTCCGGTAGGCCATTCTCCGCCGTTGCGACGGTGTCGCCGTGGCAAGCAGCACAATTCCCGTCGAAGGGGTGGCCGAGCGGGGGCCCGCTGGACGACTCGCTGGCTGCAACTGGAACTGCCAACACGCCAAAAGAACCGGCCTCCGCTGAATGGCACTGCTGGCAATCCGTCCCATTTTGAGCCTCGTGCGGATCGGTGTGACAACTCGCGCAGTCGCTTGAAGTCCCCTGGTATTGACCATCAATGTGACAGGAGGAGCAGAGGGCATCATCGTGGCCGCCGACAAGCGGGAAGAAGTCGTGTCCAACCTGGCTCTGCTCTGGGAACGGAACAGGCTGGTCTGCAACCGCGATATCCTCGCCTGCGACCGACGGGGACGCTGGCTCAGAGATTCCGATATCTAATTGTGCCAGTTGGCTGACGTGAGTCTGTGTGGTATTTGGATCGAGTGCTGTCAGACGAAATGTCTCCATTTTCGCCTGTTCGAGCGCGATCATCTCGGGGCTGGTCTGGGTAGCGACTGTTGCCGTGTTCAGAGCGGTCATGGCGTTGCCGGCGACCAGGGCCAGACGCGCCCGCATGGCAACCTGACTTTCGGCCGGCGCGCGCCCGACTTCCATTGCAGCTGCATTCATCGCCTCGTCCAGATAGGCCAACGCCAGCAACTCATCGGGGCTGCCCGATACGGTTTGCAGATTGCGAATACGCCGGTCAGCCAGGTCAAGTTGCAGCCACGCGCGCGAAGTTGCGTCGGTTGTCACCGCAAGTCGCGCTCGCTCTGCGTACATCTGAATTGGGAAAAGGCTGTCCCCGGGTTGATATGGCGCGACCTCCGTCAAAGCGAAGGCCGAAGCCCCGCCCGTAATGGAGAGAAAAATCTGCGTTGCCAGAAAGCCCATCACAATACGTCGCATTACATTTTCTCCAATGAACCGTTCGAAATCTCGGCCGACGCCCTGCCCCATTCGTCCTGCGTTCAAGGACCGCCAAAGTCTTGTCTCGCTCCGGGAAGAATGTCTGACAAAGCCTGCGTGCGCACTTCCCGCGAAGGTCAGGGACGTCTTCGTGGTACGCCTTTAGTGTAGGGGCAGAACACCATCGCCCGAATTAAACGACGGCTAACTTATTGTGAAGAGATGGTTAAGACGCTGGCCGAGCCCCTTTCTTTGCCGCCGCAGTCGCTCGGCGCGTGGAAGGTGGAGGGGGTGTACTTCAGTGTGGCAGAAATCTACACGGCGAATCCAGACACCGGCGTATCCGATCTGGCGCGCGAATTCAAGCGCTCGCGCGCGATGGTGTATAGATATGAGTTACGCAGTTGGAAGCCAAAACGCTGGCTGAGTAGGCGTTGAGCCTGTCGAAACGCCGTATCGAAGCCCGTTTTGGCGCAGTTCCTGGTCTCGATACGCCCCTTCGGGGCTACGCTTCGTCTCGCGCTCAGCGCGAGGCTCGACCAGCGAACTGCGTAACTCCTGAAATAATTTGACGAACTAGAGCGTGCAGGTGCAATTCGAAGGACGGAGACACCACTACAAGCGCAGCCCAGCAGCTGCTCCTCGGCCGGCGCGCGGCGCTCCGGGTCGATCTCTAACGCAGGATAGCCTTTATATCATGGGAGCGACTTTAGATAGTCAGCCAGGTCGAGCAGGTCGTCGTCGCCGAGGCTCCAGCGCGGCATATCGCGATCCAGGGGGTCTCCGTTCGGGTGTTGTCCTTCTACCACCGCCTTGCGGAAGGTATCCAGATCGTAACCGGCGTGAGCCTGGGTGTGTTCGTCTCCATCAGCATGCT
>JBHHUI010000708.1:0-2178 GCA_046753805.1 Anaerolineales bacterium | reverse complement strand
TCGCGCTCCGCGCGAGGCTCGACCAGCGAACTGCGTAACGCCTATCCCCATTTCGGCCCGTGCGTAGATTCGGTCAGGGCGCATGTCACCCTACGAGAGTGACAATCGACCGGCGCACGGCAGCCGGATGTTCAGTAGAATCGAGCCACGCCCACAGCGAAATTCCTCATGTCAGCTTTATCAGCGCACACGCGCCTCTTTCGAAAGCACATCGCCATGGCTGACGCTTGCCAGCCTGGGCGTCTTCCTCGCCTTGCAGCCTCTCACAATCCTGGTGAAGGCGCTCGCTGGCCGGCGCTCCGCAGCGGATGTGCGCCCGGCGCTGTTCTGGATCGCCGTAGATGGACTCCTGGCCGGGGTGGGCGCAATCGGCCTGCTCGCCAGCGGCCAGGCGCGCGTGCTGTGGCTGGGCACAGCCGCCATCCCCGTTCTACTCTGGCGGCTCTGGCTCGTTGCGCGCCGTACAGAACGCGGTCATGCCGCGGCGGAGGTCGTTGGCGCCGGCGCGCTGGCGCTGGCAGCGCCGGCGGGATACATCGCTTCCGGCGGGAGCGGGGTTACGGGTTGGGTGCTGTGGCTGCTGTGCTGGCTACAGGCGTCCGGCGCAATCGTCTACGTTTATGTGCGTCTCACCCAGCGGCGCATGGACGCCGCGCCAACGTGGGCCGTGCGCTGGCGACTCGCCCGCCACGTCCTGCTCATCCACGCAGCAAACGGGGGCATCGCGGCGGCTCTCGCGGTCGCCGGATACGCCCCCCTGGCCGTGACATTCGCGTTCGGGGTCATGCTGCTCGAAGCCGTATACGGCGGGTTGTTGCGCCCTGCGTTTCAGGTCAAACCGGTATTCATCGGGGTGCGACAGGTTGGGGTCATCGCCGTCTTCACGGCGCTCCTGATCGCAGCATACCGGCTCTGAAGCGTTATCAGCGCAGCGTCGGCATGGGGCCGGGGCCGAACAGTAGGTAGCGCACGGTTGAGCTTGCGCCCAGCACGAGCATCACCCCGACAAGCGCGAGCAAAACTGCCGGCGCAAGGTCGGCCCAACGCGCCGCCCGATTGGATAGCCCCAGCAGCGGCGTTGTCAGCGCCGCGCCCAGCAGCGTCATCAGCACGAGTTGGCCGCCGATAACGACGACGGCTACAGGATAGAGCAGCACGCCCGCGCCGGACACGGCAGCGGCAAAGAAGACAGCCAGCAAGACAAACGCGGCGCCGAGTTGTCGCCAGTCGCCCAGCGGCGAATCCGGCGGCGCGGACTTCCACGCGATCTGATTGAACGTCGGAACCATGAACCCGGCCAGGCTGAGTCCCGCGAGCAAGCCGGTGCCCAGCCGCAGATACAATTGCGGCGCGTACAGCGTCGGCAGGTACAGATCATAGGCGACCGCATTTAACCCATCGATGCCCAGTATTCCCACAAAGACGATCAACAACGCCAGTATCTTGGTGCCGGTAAACCCGCGTCCGCGCAGCCGGCCGAAAATTGACATTGCCACCAGCCCGACGACAAAGCCGCCGAAGAGTCCGGTCTCGCGCGCCTCGATGGGCATTTGGATGCCGCCGTGGAACAGACTGTGCGCCGGACGCTGCGGGCAGATTCCATATGCGACCGCCCACAGCTTGTCATAGATCGACCAGGGCGCGAGCAAAGCAGCCAGCACGATAATGCCCAGCGTCCAGCGCGCCCGTTGTTGGTTTGAAAGCGCTTGCCGCAGGGCAGCCAGCCAGCCGGTCGGCGTCGCCGTGACTATTTCACCCGTCATTGACAGTTCCCCCATTGGAGGCTACCATTCACTGTTATTGCAACTTTTCTCAATAAGGGATTTTTCATGAGCCACCAGTCGCTTGACGTGGCAGCCGTTATCCGCGAACACGGCCACCGCCTGACACCCCAACGCCAGATGATCCTGGACGCGGTCTGCGATGCGCACGGACACGCCACCCCCGACGAAGTGTACCAGCGCGTGCAGCCGCAGGCCAGCGCTATCAATCGCGCAACGGTGTACCGCACGCTGAATTTTCTGTGCGATGTGGGTCTGGCCACTTCGACAGTGAGCCCCTCCGGACATCAGGAATATGAGATCGTCGGCGCGGAACCGCATCACCATCTAGTGTGCCAGCAATGCGGCGACGTGCAGCAGATTTCGCACAGCGTGATCGGTACTTTGTTCGCGCATA
>JBHHUI010000707.1:0-2182 GCA_046753805.1 Anaerolineales bacterium | reverse complement strand
GCTCTCCAGTTATTCAGGTATCGGAATCCATGGAAGACGTGCTCATGTCGGCGTCGTGGTAGGGGTCAACCGAGAAGGGGGAGTAGCCCTCGCTCAGGCTGCGTCTGCGCGCCTCATCCGCTGCGGGCGGCGCGGGGCGTTTGCTGGCGTAGCGCCAGACGCCGAAGGGCAGCGCCCAGGGCAGCAGGCCCAGACAGAGCAGCGGCAGGCCCAGGATGGGTGAAATGGTTTGACCCGCCATGGCGTTGGCATCCGGGGTATAAGAGCCCTGGCCAATTAAAATGCCGACACCAGTGTACAGACACACAAGAGATGGGCAGGCGAACACCAGGCCGGCGACCGCGGTCCACAGTTTGGCGTTTTGTTTGTGCATTGGGATCTCCTCGGTTGAGATGCGCGCGCGGAGGGGATGACAGTCCCCGTCAGAACAAGTTTGCCATCCGTTTGTCAGTCGCTTGAACCCCTCATCAAGACCGCCCGCGGACGACAAAGAACCCGCGAATGCCGCTGCCCAGCCCCCTCAGGTCCGGCCCGACTGGGCCTTCCCCGTGGAAGTAGTCGTTCAGAGGGGTGACGTTATTTGCGCCGAAGGGGGCCACGACGACCCAGACCACTTCGCTTGGCTGGCCGTACTTTGAGGCCAAGGCCCAGGCTTCGCGCACCGGATAGGCGCGAGAGAACGTGCCGCGTCCGTGTGGATCGTTCCCAGTGAGCAGGACGGCGTAAAGGAAACCCATGTTGGAGCTATCGTACGCGTCCGTGTCGTAACCCATCAGGTGGTGGAGGCCGGCAAAGGCATCCCGCCAGCGCACGATGAGGTTCCCGGCTGGGTGCGACCACTTCAACACCTGGCAGGAGTCGAGTCCCATCCACTCCAGGTCGATGTGCCCCCAGCGGGCTTTCGAGTGATAGAAGGGTCGCGTGTCTTTGTTCACGCAAAAGGCGAACCCGAGCGGCTGGCCATGCGTTTGGAGCAGGAGGTAGTCCACGTCGTCAACCCATAAGTGATCAGTACCGCCCAGCGACTGGTCACGGAAATCGCGCTCCCAGGCCAGTTTCTCGCCCCAGTTGAACTGCACGGCGTAACCGTCGCGTTGCATCAGACGCGCGAAGTGCCGCGCGCTCTTCCCCGCCCCCGGCAAGTTATACTTGTTGCAAAATCCGGTCCACTCCAGCCCGACGTCGGTGCGGCCCGGCGAGGTCGCCGGTCGAGCCAGCCCGGCGACCGCCGGCGCTGCGCCGAGAATGGTTGTCTCGCCGGAAATCTCGACCGAAGCGCTGGCCGTGGCTTCCAACCCATCGGCGTCCGTCACGACCACGCTCAGCACTTCCACGTCCACTGCCTCGCGGCTTGCCAATGCATAACTGATCTCACCTGCGCTCGAGGCGAGGGTCTCGTCGAGCGGGGTCGTGTGTGAACTCCAAGCAAACGAGTACGGTGGAACGCCGCCGCTGACGGTCGTCTGGCCCATCACGGTTGCACCGTCGGCGCTGACCGCCAGCGTAACCTGCGGCGTTTCGAGGATTGCGGGGACGAAGCGGCGAAGCAGATTCATTTCCTGGGCATCCACGGTTGCCGTCCCGGAGCAGCGGTAGTGCGGGACGATGCGCGTCACGCCGCCGGATTCGAGCGGTGGGGCGAAGTACACCAATTCGGCTGCAATCTGCGCGTCGTCGTCCGCTTCTCCGCCATAGGCATCCCGACACAACTGCGCGCCTTGATCAGGCGGGATGGCGGCCACGCTCTCGCCGCGTTCAAGGCCACGCAGCGCAAACAGCACGAATGTCGCCACGCCATCGCCGTCGAAAACAAGCTCGATCTTGGCCCCCGGTCCGACGAGCGGCACGCCGTCCAGCGCGAGGTCGTAATACACTTCAGTATCCAGTTGCGCGCTGACGAGCGCCGCCCCCTCTGTATCGTACGCGTCGAACGTCGTGTGGGCCGCGCCAGCGGTAGCCTGGATGACACCGTCCGCAGCCGGCAGCAAGCCGGCCTGTTCCAGTGCGGATTGCGCCTGAGTCAGGGCCGTCTCGTCGGCGAGCACAGGCAGCGCCGCGAGCGCCTCGAGATCGGGCGCGGTTAAGGCGGGAGTTTCACCATCTTCGTTGGGTTCGCCGCTCCCCAGGTCGATCATCGGCACGTGTTGAAAACGGTCGTCGTCGACGAAGCGCAGCGCGCCGT
>JBHHUI010000706.1:0-2182 GCA_046753805.1 Anaerolineales bacterium | reverse complement strand
AAAATGCCGATTAAGAATACGGTGAATCCGAATACGACGACCGCAATCCCGGCCCGCGCCAGCCGACTGCCCTCCAGCGGACGCTCGACGTCATCCACCGGCCGGCAGCCCTTCCCGCAGGACGCGCAGCCAGTTTGCGCTCATCACGCGTTCGACATCGTCTGCCGCATAGCCACGGGCGTGCAGCGCCCCGGCGATCGTCTGCAAATCTGCAACGGTATCGATCTCGGCCGGCGTCGATTCGGCGCCGAAGCCGCCGTCGAAGTCCGACCCGATGCCGGCATGCGCGCTGCTACCAGTGACCTGGAAAATGTGGTCGATTGCGTCGGCGACCCGCTGCACCGTGACGGCCTGCTTGCCGTCGGTAGCAGTCCACAGGGTTCTGAGGAATCGGTTGAAGGGCACGACGCCTATCACGCCGTCGCGGGCGGCGAGCGCGCGGATCTGGGCGTCTGTCAGCGCGCGCTCCGGGTATTTCAGATCGGCCATACGGCGCGGGTTGGCATGGGAGGCGATCGCGACCCCCTCGAATCGGTCGAGCGCCTGGTCGAAGCTTTCTTCCGACAGATGACTGAGATCGAGCACGACCCCAAGATCGGCCATCACGTCGAGCAGTTCGTGACCAAGCGGCGTGAGCGGCCCCGGCTGGCCCGTCCCACCGCTATAGCGCGTGCCCGTCCAGGCAGGGCCGATGAGGCGCACGCCCTGCTCGAACCAGTATTCTGCTTCGGCCGGCTCGCTGATGGGATCGGCGCCCTCCATGAGCACTACAATGCCAATCCGGCGCAGCGCCAGGTCATCACTATCCCAACTCTGAATGACCGCGTCCAGGTCGGCTGTCGTGCGGATGATTGTAAACAATTCTTCTTCGTCGGCGAGGCGGTGATAATAATCGAGTTGCGCCTGCGCCAATTTGTGCGCCTCGGCGGCATCCCGATAGCATTGCGTGTCCCATGCCCCCAGGCTGCTGCGGCAAGGTGCTACGAAAAGCGTGCCGAATACCACGCCGACGCGGCCAAGCAGCCACTCGGGGCGGCCGAGCATCGCCAGTCCGTTCTGGCGGGGAATCTCGGTGCGGGCTTCGGCAGAACGGATGGCGAGCGCCGAGCCGTTGTAGTCGCGCCTGAACGTCAGCGCATTCCAGGCAATGTCTTCGTGCGCGTCGACGATGAACATGCGGGGGGATCGTAGCGGCTGCGGGCGGAGATGTCAATTTGCATAGTGCGCCTCTCGCGATTGCACACGCGATTCGCCCGTTACTCTTCACGTAAAAACGTGATACACTACTGTCGGAGGCGCGTACCATGGATACTCAGAACATTACCCTTGCTCTGCCCAAACAGGTCTTGCGCAAGGTAAAGCTCATCGCGACGCAGCGACATACCTCGGTGTCGAGGCTGCTGACGGAGATTCTCGAGGAGCTGGCCGCTCGCGAGACAGGGTACGGGCGCGCCCGGACGCGCCATCTGGATTGGCTGGCCGACGGAGCCGATCTCGGCACGTTGGGCACAGTGACCTGGGCGCGCGATATGCTCCATGAGCGCTGAGGGTTCTCCGCAATTCGTAGATTCCAATGTGTTAGTGTACGCCCATGACCGCTCGGCTGGTCGCAAACGCGACCGGGCGGCGGCGCTGCTGGACGAATTGTGGGCCTCCGAGGCTGGCTGCCTCAGCATTCAGGTGTTGCAGGAATTCTACGTAACCGTCACACAGAAGGTTCCTCAGCCGCTCGATCAGCAGACAGCGGCGAGAATCGTCGCCGACCTGTCACACTGGCGGGTACATACCCCTACCGCCGCCGATGTGCTGGGAGCGATCAAACTCCAGCAGCGCTACCAGATGTCGTTCTGGGATGCCATGATCGTCGCCAGCGCCGCGCAGCTGGGCTGCGCAGTCATCTGGACTGAAGACTTGAATCCCGGACAGACCTACGGCGAGGTCCGCGTCGCAAACCCGTTCGAAGCCGCCTGACCGAAGCGCTGTCGCCCCCCTGCTATAATCCCGCCCCCCATGTCAGTTCTGATCGTGATGCTGGCCTCCGTCGCGCTGTATGGCGTGCCCGGAGGCTTACTTTATCCCCTGCTGCGCCGCCGTGGCTTTGACCTGATCACCTCCATTGGCATTGGCATATCGGGCCTGACCGTTCTTTACGCCACGCTGGCGAGCCTGTTCGGGTACGTCT
>JBHHUI010000705.1:0-2185 GCA_046753805.1 Anaerolineales bacterium | reverse complement strand
TTGCGTCGCAGGCGCACCTTGGTACCCAGTGAAGCTTGGAAGCGGTTTTCCAGATCGGCTTCTTCCGGCGACGACTTTGCCGCCGGCGTTTTCGCCGGCCGGGGTACGCTCATAGCACGCACGAGTTCTTCCGTCTGGCGAACATTTAGCCCGTGTTTCAGGATTTTCTCGAGCGCGGTCGCCTGGGACGCGTGTTTTCGGATCGAGAGTAGGGCGCGCGCGTGGCCTTCGGTGATTTCCCCCTCCGCGAGCGCCTGCTGCACAGGCAGGGCCAGTTTGAGCAGCCGGATCGTGTTGCTGATGGTGGCGCGGTTCTTGCCGACTTTCCGGGCGATCTCTTCGTGGGATAAATCGAAGTCGTCGGCCAACGTCTGGTATGCAACCGCTGCTTCCAGCGGGCTCAGGTCTGAACGCTGGATGTTCTCGACCAGAGCCAGTTCCAGCAATTGGAGGCTGGTGGCCGAATCACGTACTACGACTGGCACCTTTGTCAGCCCCACGAGGCGCGCGGCTTCCAGGCGGCGCTCTCCGGCAATCAACACGTACGCATCGCCGGGAGCGCGCGTAACGATGAGCGGCTGAATCACGCCGTGTTCGCGGATCGAAGCGGCCAGTTCCCCGAGTTGCTTTTCGTCCATGTGCGCGCGCGGCTGGCGCGGATTCCGCATGATGGCCGCGGTGTCAATTTCGGTGACGCCGGGCGCTTGTGGTGTTGAGCCGGGCGGGATAAGAGAGTCGAGGCCGCGACCCAGGCCGCGTTTCTTTGCCATGTGATTTCCTTCAGGAATGGGCCGCCGTTGCGACCTGATCGCCGTCGAGTATCTCGCGCGCCATGCTCAGGTACGCATGTGCGCCGCTCGAGCGGGGGTCATATGCCAGGATCGGCAGGCCGTGCGACGGCGCCTCGGCCAGGCGGACGTTGCGCGGGATCACCGTATCAAATACTTTGTCCGGGAAATGTCGGCGCACTTCTTCCACCACCTGCTTGCCGAGGCTGGCGCGGCTGTCCAGCATGGTCATCACCATTCCCCGAATCGCCAGTTCGGTGTTGAAAGCCCCGCGCACGCGCTCAATCGTGTCTATGAGTTGGCCCAGGCCTTCGAGAGCGAGATATTCGCACTGCACCGGAATAATGACGGACTGCGCCGCCACGAGTCCGTTCAACGTGAGCAGCCCCAGCGAGGGCGGGCAGTCAATCAATATATAGTCGTACATGCGCGAAGACACAAGCGCATTGCGCAAGCGCCTTTCACGATCCGGCAAGTCTACCAGTTCGACCTCTGCACCGGCGAGCCCCGGCGAAGCCGGGAGCAGTGTCAGCTTCAGGCGCGGGCTATGGAGTACGTTATCGGCGAGTTTGGCTCGCTTGTCGATGATGAGCCGGTAGGTGCCGCCTTCGACCGTGCGCTTGTCAATCCCGAGACACGAGGTGGCATTGGCCTGTGAGTCCAGATCGACCAGCAGTACCCGCTGACCGCTCGCCGCCAGATAGGCAGCTACATTGATCGCGGTCGTCGTTTTGCCAACGCCGCCTTTCTGGTTGACGAGTGCGTATATGCGAGTCATGGGGGGAACGAAGACAAGCCGCGACGCCGCCGCCTACTGCAGCGCCCGCGCGGCCTCGATCTCGTCCGCCGACGGCAGGCTTGCAAGCCCACTGCGCGTTACCGATGCGGATGCAAGGGCGATGGCAAAGCGACCGGCGGTCAGGACATCGTCCGTTTCACGGAGCCGCACGAAGAAAGCGGCTGCAAATAGGTCGCCGGCGCCGGTTGGATCTGCAACCGCCACCCGGGGCGCCGGCAACGGTTGCCGTTTGCCGTTGAAATAGAACGTCGCACCGGATTCGGCCTGCGTAACGACCAGGATACGGGTTGCTCCGGCCCAGCGGTCGGCCAGCGCCCAGTCGCCCTCGATATCTTCAATGCTCAACACCGTGGCATGGATGGCCGGCAATACCTCGAACGCCCGCCTCCACTCCGCCCGCGATACCAGGCCGTCGTCGTTCCACCGCCGCATCAGGCCCTGCGGCGTGAGACCGATGAACGAATCTGATAACTGCTCGATGATGGCTAAATCGATTTCGTCGTCGAGGGGTGCAAGGTGGGCGATGGGGGCGGCCTGCCAGTCCGCCGGGACGTCGGCCGCCCGCAGATTACTTGCGCGGTGATGAAGGTACTGAGTG
>JBHHUI010000704.1:0-2185 GCA_046753805.1 Anaerolineales bacterium | reverse complement strand
CTCAAAGCGATCGGAGTGGCGCGCGAGGGCAATTACACGCTGCTCGGAACGCCCATGTCCGTGGGAATGTGGCACTCGCCGCTTTCGATTTATCTATATGCTGTCCCGTACCGATTGAGTTTTGACCCCCGGCTCGCGCGCATGTTCACCGGCGCGCTGAACGTCTTTGCCGTGGCGCTGGTGTACGTCGTTGGGGCGCGCTATTTCAACCGCAGCGCCGGATTGATTGCTGCGTTGTTGTACGCTGTGCATCCGGAGGCCCTGGTCGCTACCCGTAAAATTTGGAACCCCAGCCTCGGCGCGCCTTTCGTGATGGGGTTCGTGTTCTTCAGCTTGCGCGGCTATTTGGACGGCAAGCGCTGGGCGCGCCTCGCGCACTTGCCCCTGCTCAGTCTGGCAGCGCAGACGCACCCCTCCACGCTGGCGCTTGCCCCGGTTGCGGTCATGCTATGGACGCATGCGTTCTGGCGGGAGCGTGACCGGCGCCGGGAAATTGTCTTTCACACACTGGTGAGCAGCGTGCTGGCTGTTCTACTGTTCGCGCCGTGGGCAGCAGGTCTCTATCAAGCTACCATCGCCTCCGGCGTCCCCCCGCAGATCGACCCGCTGCCCAATCGTGGACTGGGTTACATATTCGACACGCTATTTATCCTGCTTGGAAACTGGGACCAGAACGCTATCCAGCCGATCCAGCCGGCGATCACAACCATAGGCGCGCTCTGGCTGGTGTGGCCCGGGCGATGGCGCCGGCAGGGACTCCCCGGCCTTGCTATCGTCATGGCGTTTCTGCTCGTGCCCGTTTCAACGCTTGTGCTGGACATCCAGTACCGCGATTACCACATCTGGCCGAGCTATCCGAACGCGTTCCTTATTCAGGGTGCACTCATCGCAGGCATTGCGGGTCTCGGAGCGAGCCGCTACCGTGGCCGGCAGTCGTTCATGGGCAGCCAACTGAGATGGGCGAGCGCGCTGCTCGTGGCGGCCATCGTGGCCACACAGCTCAAGTTCTTCATCAGCTATGATCGCAGCAATGCCGCCACACCGCTACACGCGCACATCCACGCTATCGAGACAGCCACACAGGCCGCTGCCGAACAGGGGCGCGACCTGCTGCTGATCATCCCGCATGCCGGCGCAGACGAGTACACTTATCTCCAGTGGGAGTTGCTCAGCCAGCA
Organism: Anaerolineales bacterium; assembly: GCA_046753805.1. GTDB lineage: Bacteria > Chloroflexota > Anaerolineae > Anaerolineales > JBHHUI01 > JBHHUI01. The sequence goes on along the minus strand of JBHHUI010000704.1, from coordinate 1,007 downwards.
GACTCCGGCGCGTGTTGTCTGGGACGGGCGCGCCCTCCCGTTGCCGGTAGAGGGCGCACTGCTGCTCGGCCCAACCGACTACACTGGCCGGGCGCGGCTATCCGCCGACAACGAAGAACTCACAGGTGGATTCAAGCTCGCCACGCTCCCCCCAGCCGCATTCTTCGAACCCGATCTGCGACCGCCAGCAGAGATTCGCCTGTCCAATGGCGCGACGATCGTCGGATTCCGCAGCGCCGAGCCGGGCGTGCTGCCACAGGCGGGCAGCCTCTGGTCAGCCGACATGCTCTGGCGCTACGAAACGCAGCCGGACGCCGATGACACGGTCTTTGTCCACGTAGTTGACGGGCACGGCAACAACTACGGCCAGCAGGACCTGCCCGGCCTGCCGGTGGGCCAGTGGCGCTCGGGTGAATATGTGCTCAACCAGTTCCACATCGCCATCTCGCCGGATCTGCCAGCCAGCGGACCGCTATTTCTGCGGGTTGGCATGTACAATGACACGCGACAGGCGGAAGTGCTCAACACGGATGGTAACCCGGCCGGTGGATACGCGCTGATCCAGGTCCGTGGGTCAGAAGCGCCGGCAGCGTCCTGGGGCGCGGGCCTGACGCTGGACGCCATGACTGTGCCCGCATCGCAGCCGCAAGGACCGCCGCTCGTCGTGCAGGCGACCTGGCGGGTGGACGCTCCACTCGCGGCGGACACGCGCCTCAAATGGCGGGTTTGGGATGCGGCGGGGCGCGATGCCTTCTATTCTGAGACTGCCCTTGCACCCGGCATTGGTCCCGACGCGATTCCAGCGGGCGCATTTATTGGCGCGCAGTATTCCCTACGCATCCCCACAGATATCTCGCCGGGAATATATAGGTTGTCGGTCGCACCCCTATCTGGCAGCGATGGTTTCACAGGGCAGCCCTTTGCATTGTCTGTTCCGATCGAAATCACGCTTCGCGAGCGGCAGTTCGAACTCCCACCGGCGCAGCATACGCTCGCGGCGAGCTTTG
>JBHHUI010000703.1:0-2189 GCA_046753805.1 Anaerolineales bacterium | reverse complement strand
TGGAGGGCGTGTACGATCCGCGCTTCCTCTCCTGCAGCCACGGCTACCGCCCCCGGCGCTCGACGGCGACAGCGGTGCAACAGGTGCTGGTGCACCGCGACCAGGGTCTGCGCTGGGTGGTGGATGCCGACATCGCCGCGTGCTTCGACAATCTGGATCATGAACTGATCGTGAGGCTGCTGCAGCGCGTGGTGAAGGACTGGTTCGTACTCAACCTGACGACGCTGTGGCTGCAGGCCGGGCGCAAGCATCGCCGCCGCGCGGTGGGCGTGCCGCTGGGGGCGGTGCTCGCGCCGCTGTGGTGCAACATCGTGCTGCACCAACTGGATGCGCAGCTTTCGTGCGCGGGCTGGAAGCTGGTGCGCTACGCCGACGATTTCGTCATCCTGACGGCGCACGCGGCGCACGCCGAGCTGGCGCTGGAACAGACGCGGGCGGTGCTGGCGCGTTTGCGGCTGCATCTGGCGCCAGCGAAGACGCGCGTGACGAACTTTGACGAGGGCTTCCGCTTTCTGGGTGTGGACTTCGAGCGCGACCGCTGGAGCTACACCTGGGAGCGCAAGCGCATTGAAGTGCAGGGGCGCAACGTGCGCTGGTTGTACAAACACGCGCCGCAGCACTATTGAGGGCGGTTGAACGCGGGCTGCTCAATGGAGGGGCGCTATGGCGACGCTATACGTGACGGAGCCGGGCGCGCGGGTGGAGAAGGAATACCGCCGTGTGCTGGTGACCAGGGACGACGAGGTGCTCACGGCCGTGCCGCTGCTGCACGTGAGCGAGGTGGTGCTGATGGGCTGGGCGGGGGTGACGACGCCGGCCATGCTCGCGCTGTTGGATAACGGCTGCGGGCTGACGCTGGTGAACCGTGTGGGCAAGTTGCGCGGGCGCCTGCGGCCGGCGGAGATGCACAACCTACCGCTGCGCCGGGCGCAATATGCGCGCGGGCAGCAGCCGGACTTCTGTTTGGAGGTGGCGCGGGCGGTGGTGCAGGGCAAGCTGCGCAATTGCCGCACGCTGGCGCTGCGCATCCTGCGCGGCCGGCCCCACCTGCAAAGCGATGCGGCGGTGCAGGCGCAGCGCGGCCGGCTGGAAAAGGCGCTGGCGGATGCGCCGACCGCGCCGGACATGGACACGCTGCGCGGGGTGGAGGGCGCGGGCAGCCGCGCGTACTTCGCCGTGCTGCGGGCCGGATTGAACTGGGAGGGGCAGCCGTTTGCGCGGAGAACGCGGAGGCCGCCCCGGGATCCGGTCAACGCGCTCCTCAGCCTGGGTTACACATTGCTGACCGGCGCGACGATTACGGCGGCGGAGGTGGTGGGGCTGGACCCGTACGCCGGGTTCTTCCACGCCGATAAATACGGACGCCCGGCGCTGGCGCTGGACCTGGTGGAGGAGTTCCGGCCGCTGATCGTCGACTCGGTGGTGCTGCGGCTGGTCAACCGGCGCATGTTGACGGAGCGGGCATTCGAGCCGCCGCGCAAGGATGGGGGCGTGTACCTGACGCGGCGCGGGCTGCGGGTGTTCCTGCAGCAGTTCGGGCGGCGGCTGAGCACGGCGGTGCAGCACCCGCTGGCGGGCCGGGCGATCAGTTATCAGAAGTGCATGGAGGTGCAGGCGCGGCAGCTGCGGCGCTTCGTCGAGGGCGGCGTCGAAGCGTACCGGCCCATGCAATGGCGCTGAAACGTCATGGCGCACCGGCATTTCGTCGTCGTCGTGTACGACATCTCAAACGACAAGCGGCGCACGCGGCTGCACAAGCGCCTGAAGGATTTCGGCACCCCCGTGCAATACAGCGTGTTCGAGTGCATTCTGGATGCGGAGGGCCTGGAGAAGATGAGGGCCGTGGTGCGGCGGACGATCCGGCCGCGGGTGGACCACGTGCGTTTCTACACGCTGTGCAATGCCTGCCGCAAGAAGGTCGCGGTGACGGGTCGGCGGGAGGTGACGGACGCGCCGGACATCATCGTAATCTGACAGATTGCGAGCGAACCGGGGGGTGGTGTGCGTTCGGGCGATGCTCGCGGCGGCCGCGCCATCGCCCGCCACATGCAGGGACATGCACGCGACTCTTCCTGCATGTGGCGGGTTCAATGCGGCGATTTGCGAGCGAGGCGGGGTTTTTAAGGCAAGTTGACTCGCTCGCTGCGAAAGTTATTGTAAAATGGAGACAAGATATGGCGTGAGAGCGA
>JBHHUI010000702.1:0-2190 GCA_046753805.1 Anaerolineales bacterium | reverse complement strand
GGATGCACTTTTATCCGCCCAATAGCCGCGAAGAATAGTTGAACGGACGATCGGACCGCCTTAACAGGCGGTCCGATGCTTTAAGCGCGCCCCGTTACCAATAGCCCCGGACATAAATCCACGTCATCATCCGGTTGCCGACCCGGATAGACATCTGACCGCAACAATATTACCCGAAGACCACAACATCTTCACAATTCCCACACAACCTGTGGTTATCCTGTAATCAAGTTCACGGCCCGGCCCTTGTCGGGTTGCACCCGACAGGGTGGCCGGGACTGGGCGCGACGGACTGCGCTGGGCGCGGGACGAACTACTGACAATCACCCGTATACGGGAATGAACTTGGAGGTTCAAGATGAAGAAGAACATGTTGTTTGTAACGATCGGAGTGGTGGTAGCGCTGGTAGGCGCCCTGGCTGTGAGTGCAGTCTCGGCCCAGACGGACACGCCGCCCAACGGCGACCGGCCCGACCTCGGCATCCGAGAGGCTGTAAACGCCGCAGTTGCCGACGCGCTTGGTATGACGGTCGACGAGCTGCAGGCCGCGCACGAAGACGGCCAACGTTTGCCGGAGATTGCCGAAGCACAGGGTGTAGACCTCGACGTGGTGAAAGCCGCAGCTGAGGCCGCTAAAGAAGAGGCCGTCAACGCAGCCGTCGCCGACGGCACGCTCACCCAAGAGCAGGCCGACCGCATTCTGAGCCATGAAGGCCGGCCCGGCCGCGGCCCCGAAGGCCCCAATGGCCGGCGCGGCAACCCGGAAGCGTTGGCAGAGGCGCTCGGTATGACGGTTGAAGAACTGCAGGCCGCGAAGGCGGAAGGCCTCACGCTCGAAGAACTGGCCGCCCAGCAGGGCACGACGGTTGAAGACGTACACGCCGCGCTACAGGCCGCCCGCGAAGAAGCAATCCAGCAGGCCGTGGAAGAGGGCCGGCTGACGCAGGAGCAGGCCGACGCCATCCTGAACGGCGAACGCCCCTCCCCCGGTTCGGGCTTCGGCCCCGGCGGCGTCGGACACGGTCCCGGTGGATTTGGCGGCCCGCGCAGCGGTGGACCTCCCTCGTCGGGTCAGGGCTTCGGTCCCGGTGGTATCGGGCGCGGCCCGCGCGGCGGCTTCGGCCCCGGCAATCCTCCCGGCGGCGCAGAGGCAGGTCAGCCCGGGTTTTTCTTCGGTGGACCGGACGCCTAACGCAAACGATTTCCTCCTCCCCCTTAACCCCGTCCGGCGCGATCGCAATGATCGCGCCGGATTGGTTTAACCGCCGGGAAAACATCCCGACCGATCCGGGAACGCCCCCTCATGACAACGGCGCCGGTTTGTCCGACGATGAGTGGAATGAAACCATCTGTCTTCATCGCCGTCACCCACCGCGGTCTTATGCGCGCCGAACTGGAGGCCGGCGCCTGGAACGTCGGGCACCTGTTGCAGAAACACATCGTGGCTTGTCTGGCACCTGACCCACACAACCCGGATGTAGTCTACGCCGGTTCGCACGACGCGGGCGTATTGCGCTCCGAAGATCGCGGCCGGACGTGGGCGCCTTGCGGCATGCAGGGAAAGATCATCAAAGCGCTGGCTGTCAGCCCCCACAATCCGAATGTCGTCTTCGCGGGAACGAAGCCCGCGCTGCTGTTCCGCTCCGATGACGGTGGGCGCGCATGGAGCGAGTTGGACGGCTTTCGGCGCATCCCCAACCGCTGGTGGTGGTTCTCTCCCGCCGAACCGCCCGACCGCCGTCCGTACGTCTTCGCCATCGCCCCTTCTCCGACGGAGCCGGACGTGCTTTTGGCCGGGGTGGAGTTCGGCGCGGTGGTGCGCAGCGCGGACGGCGGCGAGACCTGGTCGCGGCATCGGCGCGGCGCGCTGCGTGACTGCCACTCGCTCAAATTCCACGCCGTGAGTGGGGAATGGGCCTACGAGGCCGGCGGCACGGGCGGCGGCGCGAGCTTCAGCCGTGATGGGGGGCGCAGCTTCCAAAAGGCCGGACGCGGCTTGACCAAGCATTACGGCATCGTCTGCGCCGCGGACCCGGAAAAACCCGAGGTCTGGTACGTGTGTGTAGGGCGCAGCCCCTTCAACGCTTTTGGCAAAAACCCGGAAGTATACCTATACCGTGCGACCGGCGGCGCGGGCTGGCAGCCCGTTGGCTGGGAGGCGCACCCGCTACGCGCGACGCCCACAGCACT
>JBHHUI010000701.1:0-2192 GCA_046753805.1 Anaerolineales bacterium | reverse complement strand
TGTGTTGGTTCGCGTGACCGCCAGATTGGTAACGAGTTCTGCTCGAAGGTCTGCTGCGGTATTTCGTCGAAGCAGGCCATCGAGGTGCGCCAGGTCTCGCCCGAAACGAACGTTTTCATCTTCTACATTGACATGCGCATGTACGGCTATTGGGAAAACGAGATTTACTGGCCGGCGCAAGAAAAGTACCACGTCCAATATATCAAAGGCATCATCACCGAGATCATCAAGAAGGGCGACCGGCTCATGATCCGGGGCGAGGACACGACTATGGGGCGTCCGATGGAAGTGCCGATGGACATTGTGGTGCTGGCGGTTGGCATGGAAGCCAGCCAGGGGACGCGACAGATGGCTCAAGTCTTTGGCGTGAAACAAAATAAGTACAAGTTCATCGACGTGCCACAGGATACGCTCAACCCCGTGGCGACCTCCGTGCCCGGCGTATTTGTCGCCGGCGCGGCCGCTGGCCCGAAGGACCTCGACGACTCGATTGGAATGGCTGGGACAGCGGCTATTCAGGCGGCTGGACTGGTGCGAAAAGTGGCGGTTACAGCTTAACGCGCGGAACGCGACTTGCGTATGAACGTCAATGGAGGGCCGGCGACGCCGGAAATCACTCTCGATAGCCTGGCCATCGCTGCTAGCGGACAGCCGGTGGACATGGATGCCGCCAAGGAGTTCATGCTCTCTACGCTGGAGAAGATCGAGCGTGTCGAGCTGAATGCCATCGAGGGGGAATTGCAGGAAAAGGGTAAACGAATACGGGCACTGGTTGCTCGCGACGCCTTACCCACGCTGACAGAGGATCAACTAAGCGGCATTCTGCGCACGGTGTTTGCCACCCGCCGACGGGGAAAGCACATTCTGCAAGCCGTTGGAATGTCTGAAATCAGCCTCGCCATTCAGGAGCTGCTCTACAACTCGGCCACGGTTGACGTCCGTTTCCAGCAATTCGTAGACACGCTGACGGGTTTCGTGGGCAACGTGCGCGTGTTGCGCCCCAAGAAATCCTCCGACAGCCGCGCGAAGCGCAGTGCCGAAGAGGCTGCCCTCGAAGAGAATATTTTTTGTGACCTGGGCAGCGAATTGCTGCATTTTACGCAACCGGCGGAATACTGGCTCTGGACTCGCTGGATTTGGGATCCAACCGCCGGCACAGGCGCGATGCCGTTGGTGACGATGGAAGAAGTCGATCTGTTCGGTCGCTCGGTGGGGGAGACATACGTCAAGCTGGGGGTGGCCACCGCTTTTGTGAAAGCCACCGGCGACGCGGCCGGATTCTCAGATTTTGGAACCGGTCCGTACGGGATTGACGTCTTTCTGGCGTGCGTCTATGCCGTGTATATGTACACCACCTTGCGTTTGCGTATGACGCAGGAATTCAACAAAGTTGTGCCACAGCTGCCGGAATTGGTACGCCGGCTACTGGGCGTATGGAAAATGGCAATTTAATGGAGCGACTATGCCCCTTCCCGTAGAAGAACAAAAAGTCCTTCAGGATCAGGTCAAGGAAATCGACGAACTCGTCGTCGATGGTATGGACATCTCAGGTCACTGGAACCGGATGTTCGGCCAGAGGGTGATCTGGGATTACAGCCACGAGAATATGGCCAAAGTGACAGATTTGCCGGGCGGTGAGTCGCTCGGTTGGTGCTACGGTTGTGCCAAGTGCACCGCCGTCTGTCCAGTGGATATCGTCGGCGATTATTCGCCGCGCAAAATCCACCGCAAAACCCAGCAGGGCATCGACTTGTTCACGTCGGACGACTTATGGCTGTGCACGACCTGCATGAACTGCCTGCGCGTGTGTCCTAAAGAAGTGGACATGATTAAAATTATACCGGCCGTGCGCGAGCAGGCCGTCCTGGCTGGCAACGTACCAGAAGAACTGCAAAAGGCGTTTGAGGATACGGCGCAGAAAGGCAACCCGCTCGGGCAGCCGGCACGCAAACGGGCTGCGTGGACGAAACAGGCGGGGGTATCGGTGCCAATCCTGGCAGAGCTTGAGCGCCCGGTAGACATCCTCTGGTACGTCGGTTCGTATCCCTCCTACCATCCACGTGGCATCGACGCTGCCCATGCGGCAGCCCGCATTTTCACTGCTCTTGGCGTGGATTTCGCCATCCTCGGCAAAGATGAAAAAGATGACGGTGACTCGCAGCGCCTGGCGGGGGAGACCGGCCTGTTCGAAA
>JBHHUI010000700.1:0-2194 GCA_046753805.1 Anaerolineales bacterium | reverse complement strand
CACCACGTTTCCGCCAGCGCGCACGTCGTAGTATGCGCGCGGATGGATGACGGCAATGAGCCGCTGCAGGTTGCCCTCGGGGTCGGCCACCAGGGGAGGCGGCTTTTGCATCTGCTGGATCGTCTCAACTTCCGCGAAGCTGGCGTCTGTCAGCCGGTCGCCAGACGTGCCTGCGTCCAGGGACGCGCGCGCGGCGTTGCGGAAGATGTTGGTGCCCTTCAGCGCGGCCGCCCGCGCCAGGACTTCGATGGACTCCATCATGTTGCGCCCCACAATCTCAAAGCGCGTTGCGCCGTAGTTTGTGTAGGCCTGCAAGTCCAGATTCTCGCTCCACTGGAGCGCCTCGCCGCGTGATGTGGGCGATATGCTGGCGGTCGTGTCAACGAGCGTCTGTGGGGTGATGTCGCTTACTTCCGAAATCGCGGTCGTGCCGATATTCATATCGGAAAGAAAGTTCACCTGCACAGACGAGCCGTTGAAGATGGCCTGCATCACCGCGCCCAGGTCTTGCCCGGCGGGGCTTGCCAGTTGGTCATACAACCGCGCCATTCGAGCCGCCTCCAGATACCGTTCGATGTACTGGGTGCGAACCGAGTTAGACAGGTTGCTGGTTGTTTGAACAGCCATTTCTGCTTACTCCGTTGATGTCTATTTCCAGATGCCGCGCTCCTTTGCTTCCGCAATCAGCTTTGAGCGTCCGCCCGGGTTGTCCGGGTGCTCAATCTGATGCTTTCGGATCGCGGCTATCAGGTCTGCGTCCGACACTCGCGCGGTCGTGGAGCCTGTTCCTACCGGCTCCACCACGTCCCCGCTTGCAGCCTGCTGCACGGCGGGCGTCGGCGCGTTGTTGTTAGTTGGTTGCCTGAGCGCATCCGCCACTGCGTCAAGGTAGTCGTCGCCACTGTCCCAGTTTTGACGAGCCACCACCGCCGCAAGGCGCGGATCGCTCCAGGTCGTACCCGCCTTTTCCACTATTCGGTCAGCGCGGCCATACACCCACTGCTGGTAACTATCATCCGCTCCGCCTGCCTGCGGCGAAGTGGTCTGCTCCGGCGTGGATGGCGCTGGCTCCGCGTTTGCGTTGTCGCCGTCCAGTAGCATCTGCAACAGGGTACGGTCAGTGGCTTGTTGTAAGTCCACGCCCTCTACCGGCGGCAGATTGCTCTGAAACCGCTTCATAATCGCGGCGGCGTTCCGCACTTCGTCAAATTGCTTTTCCAGTCGCCCAATGCGCTTGTCTTTGACAGACTGCGTGCGCTGGTCGATGTAGGTGCGCAAGTCTCCGAGCTGCGGCGCCAGCTTCGACAGGATGCTGGCCTCTAGTGCTTGAAGGTCTACGACTGAAGTTTCGTCGGGCGAAGCGTCCGAAGCCGCCGGTTGGCCTTCCGTTGGCTCCTGTGGTTCCGCCGCGACTGGCTCCTGGCTTGTAGGCTCCATATCGGGTTTCTCCCTATTTGGTTGGTAAATGATCCTTCATAAACAAAAAGCCCGCCCAAAGGCGAGCCACAGGTGGCCTTCTTTGGGCGGGCGGTGCCCCAGAATGGGGGAACGTCCTTGTTCAGTTAGTAGTTAGTGTCTTATTCTAGCACATTCGTTCGTCGCGCGTCAATGCGGCGGCGGCGCAAGGCCATATTGCCGCTCAATCTCCTTAACCAGCGATAACAGTAGCCGCCGGATCAGCAACCAGAAATCGCGGTTCCGTTCGTCAAATATCGGCGGGCGTCCGGGCACCATTATTGCTGCCCCCGACTTGCGAAGAACGGCCCGCTCATAACATTCATCAGGTCTTCAGGCGTTTTCACCTGATTGCCAATACCCATAAGATTAATAACCTGCTCCATTTCTGCCCGCGCACTGTCCGGCAACGGGCTGTTGTTCAGGAACGCCTGTTCCACCTGTTGTTGCAGGGCGGCGCTCATAAAGTGCGTGAAGCTGGAATAGGGAAGTGTGCCGTAATTCGGGCGGCGCGTTGTGCCGCCGGTCGGGTTGGTTGCTCCGCGCCCACGGCGAGCCGCGTTATATTGCTTCCTGGCGGCGCTCATGTAGTCGCGGAATTGCTGAATCTGCGGGTTGTCGCGCATTAGTTTGCCCGCCTCTTCGTTCTGGCCAGCCAGCAACAGATTGCGAAACTCGTCTTCCAGTTCGGCAATGTTATTGCCAAAGCGCGCCCGCGCTTCCGGCAACAGCACTTCCC
>JBHHUI010000699.1:0-2194 GCA_046753805.1 Anaerolineales bacterium | reverse complement strand
CGTCGGGAGTCATCTCGCGTGGAGCCGCAGTGAGCGCTCTCCGCATCGCTATCGTCGACGACCAGACCCTCATCCGCGAGGGGTTATTTGCTCAAGAATACCGACCCGAACACCCGGCGCTGCCCCGGGGTTGCGACCCGCCGGTGGAATCAGGACTCGTCCATCTCCTCCAGCAGCTCTTCGATCAGCGCCGCATCGCGGCGCAGGTTGCGCAGCCGCGCAATCAGCGAAACGATAAAGCCGAACCCGAGCACGCCGAACATGACGAAGCCGAGAAGCAGGTAACCGGAGGTGTCAGGGGTCGTTTGTAAGAACATGGATTGATTGGCAGTTCCAGGTTTATGGTTGAAAGTTATCTCGGCGACGCGCACCTTCAACCTTCATCTTGCAAATCCGTCGCCGTCAAGATGCAAGCTTTGCGCGCAACGCGGCGACGTGCTCCGACATGCGCTCCAGCCGCAGCCGGTACCACATGAGCGTGACGTACAGCACGGTGAACGTGAAGAGCGAAAACAGGAAGGTCTGCAACATGCGTGGGGTCATGCTGAAGTTGCCTTCGACGCTCGGATCGCCCCCGCCGATCACCACCGGATGGATCGTGCGCCAGATGCGGATGGCGAAGAACGTCAGCGGCACACTCACAAAGGCCACAACGCCGTACACGGCGGCAAAGCGCCGCCGCCGGCCCACATCGTCGATCCCCTGGCGGAGCATCAGGTAGGCCACATATAGCAACCACATGATGGTCGTCGTCGTCAGGCGCGGGTCCCACGTCCACCAGGTGTTCCAGATGGGGCGCGCCCAGATCGCGCCGCCGAGGGTGCCCATCGTCGTGAATACCAGGCCGATCTCGACCGCAGACACCGCCACCTGGTCCCATTTGGCTGCGCCCGTCCGCAAATAGATGATGCCGGCGACGAAGGTCACCAGAAACGCCAGCATGCCCACCCACAGCGACGACACATGGTAGTAGAAGACACGCTGCACTTCCCCCATGACGACCTCGCGCGGCGCGTAGAAGAAGACCATGTACAGCGAGACCAGGAAGAGTCCACCGGTGAGGTAGGTAAGGACGCGCAGGTTACGAGGGGTGGTGGTTTCCATCAGGTACTCCGTTATTGCGGGGCGAAGATTGTGGCTTCACTCCACGTTCATTCTTCGACCAAATAATCAAACGTCATATAGGCGATCGCCAGAAAGATCACGTCGTAGGCGACCACAAGGCTGAACGCGGCCGAGATGCGGCTCCATTCCACGCCGGCCAGAAGCCCCTCGCTGACGCGCACGGCTGCCAGCACGATTGGGATGGCGACCGGGAAGAGCAGGATCGGCAACATCACCTCGCGCGCGCGCGTATGCACCGCAATCGCGGCCAATAACGTGCCGACGAGCGCGTAGCCCAGCGTCCCCAGCAGCACCACCACCAGAAACAGCGGCACAAACAAGTTCACGCCGTACAGCGCGCTGAACAGGGGGATGACGATGGCTTCCACCAGCACGATGAAGATAAACGTACTGCCAAGCTTGCCGAAGAAGATCGCGCTACGGTCCACCGGTGCGAGCAGCAGCCCGTCGAACGAGCCACGGTCCTTCTCTCCGGCGAAGGTGCGGTTCAACCCCAGCGTGGCCGCGAACACGAACGTGACCCAGAGCACGCCGGCCGCCAGGTTCTCGCGCGCAGCGCGGTCCAGTTGCAGGGCAAAGTTGAAGATGATGATCACCAGCAGCGCGAAAACGACCATCGCGGTGACAATCTCGCGACTGCGCAATTCGGCCGCAAGGTCTTTCCAGACAATGGTCGCAGCGGCCCGGAACAGGCCCGGCGCGGCATCGGGCGCCGCGGCGGCGGACGCCGATTCCGACAGCACAGCCGTTTCGCCGTGACTATCCACGCACCAGCTCCCGATAGGTTGCGTCGAACGTGATCGGGTCAATGTCGCGCACCCTCTGGTCAAATGCGATCTTGCCCCGGTTCAGAACTGCGACACGGTCGGCCAGCGCCAGGCCGCGCGCCAGGTCGTGCGTTGTCATCAGAACCGTACGACCGGCGGCTGCGACGGACTTCAATACGCCGTCGAGCATGGTCGCTGCTTCCTGATCCAGACCCGTGTGCGGTTCATCGAATAGCATGATGGCCGGCCGGTGCAGGATCGCGCGGCCAATGGCGAGTCGTTGCTGCATCCCGCGCGAAAAC
>JBHHUI010000698.1:0-2201 GCA_046753805.1 Anaerolineales bacterium | reverse complement strand
CCCCCAGCGTGAGCCGCCCGAAGATGTAGTTATGACGCGGCACCCACCAGCCGGCTTTGTCCGATTCGGAAATGGCCGCCCGCACCTCTGTCGCAAGCGCGGGCGTGGCGCGTTCGTCGGCGTCTACGAAGAACACCCATTCACCCTCCACGGCGTCCAGCGCCGCGTTGCGTTGGTCGGCATAATTGGCGAACTGGTGCTGGACGACGCGTGCGCCGTACTGGCGGGCAATGGCACAGGTCGCGTCCATACTGAAGGAGTCGAAGACGAGCAGCGCGTCTGCCCAGTCGAGCGAGGCAAGACAATCTGGCAGATGTCTGGCCTCATTCAGCGTAAGGACGACCGCGGTCAGCAAGGGGGTGGGTTGGGCGCGCTAGTTGAGGCCGCTTTCAATTTCCAGCAACGGCCCGGCGGGCGTTCCGGCAAGGTCGTCGTGGCGGCTGTCATCGCGGTAGTGACATCCACGACTCGTGGGGTTGTGGCGCGCCGCTCGCGCGACGATGAGCGCCGCCTGCACGCTGTTGCGCAGACCGATCAAGCCGTCATCGAGGCGCGTCTTGCGGTAGAAATCTTCGATCTCGAGCCAGAGATGGCGCAGCTCGCGGATGGCGCGACTCAATCGGTACTCGCTTCTCACAAGTCCGGCATAGTGCCACATCAGGTTGCGGATGGTCTGCATATCGCCTTGCACCAACGCCGGATCGGCGTCGTAAATCAGCCCCGAGTCGTCCCAGGCGGGCACATCGGCCTCGCTGAGCGGCGCGTGCGCCGGCTGCTGGCGGATATGGCGCGCGGCGCGGTCGCCCCAAACCAACCCTTCGAGCAGCGACGTGCTCGCCAGCCGGTTTGCGCCATGCACCCCGGTGCAGCTCACTTCGCCGACTGCATAAAGATGCGGCAGCGACGTCTGGCCCCACAGGTCCACAAGCAGCCCGCCGCAGAAATAATGCGCCGCGGGCACCACCGGGATCGGTTGCGCCGTGATGTCGATATTCATTTCGCGGCAGCGCGCGTAAATCTGTGGGAACCGCGCCTGGATGGCGTTGGCCGGCATGCGCGAACCAATGTCGAGCAGCACAAACGGGTAGTCGTTGGCGAGCATTTCCCAGTAGATGGCGCGCGCCACAATGTCGCGGGGCGCGAGTTCCTTCCATTCGGGGTTGTGCTCTTCCATGAAGCGCCGTCCATCCGGCGTCAACAATACGGCCCCCTCGCCGCGCACGGCTTCGGAGATCAGGAATTTTGTCGTGCCCGGCATGTTCAGCGTGGTTGGGTGGAACTGCACATATTCCGCATTGGCAACGCGCGCCCCTGCCCGGTACGCCATCGCCAGCCCGTCGCCGCGCGAACCAAGCGGGTTGCTCGTGTTCTGGAAGATCTGCCCGAGGCCGCCCGTGGCGAGAATCGTGTTTCCGGCCAGAATCGGTTGCACCTCGCCCGCAGCCTGATCGAATACATATGCACCCAGACACGCGGGTGGTGCGTATACCGCCATCGCATCATACGCGTGATGTGGGTACGTGAGCAAATCCACGGCGGTGTGCTCTGTGAGCAGCGCGATGTTGGGCTGCGCCTCAAGCTGGCGGGTCAGCGCCTCCATGATTGCGTGACCCGTGGCGTCGCCGACGTGCAGGATGCGCCGCCGCGAGTGGGCCGCCTCCAGTCCATATTGCGGCGCGCCGGTCTCGTCGCGATCAAATTCCATGCCCGCCCGGCCGACCAGAATCTCTTGCACCAGTCGCGGGCCTTCCGCCGCCAGCACTTCGACGGCAGCCGGGAGCGACAGTCCAGCGCCGGCGCGTAGCACATCTTCGACCAGGATTTCCGTTGTATCGTCCGGGCCGCTCGCAACGATACCGCCCTGTGCATAGCGCGAATTCGATTCAGCCGGTTCTCGGGCGCGCGTGACGACGGTGATATGCCGTTCGAGGTCCGACGCCAATCGCAACGCAGCGGTGGCGCCGGCGATCCCGGAGCCGATAATCAGGACATCCGTTTGCATGGGGGGATTATAAACGTGGGGCGCGCGCGTGGAGCGTAGTCCGTTACATTCTACGCCCCACGAACTCTGTCAGCCGATCTCAATCATGCGCTCAACGGATCGCGCCGCTCTCGCGCGAATCTCCTCCGGCACGTCGATCACGTATTGCGTTTCTTGCAGCGCCTTTAGCGTGTCTTCCAGTGTAATCTGATTCATGTGC
>JBHHUI010000697.1:0-2202 GCA_046753805.1 Anaerolineales bacterium | reverse complement strand
GAAAAATTGCCAGGTCGCCGGGCGCGAGCATGGCCGCTTGTTCGTAGGCCGCCATGCCGCCGTCGCGGTCGCCAAGGGCCAGCAAGCAGCGTCCCAGGCTCGCGTGCGTTTGTGGTCGGGAGTCGTCTATCTCCAGCGCCTGCAGCAACATGTCGCGCGCGGCCTCCCAGCGTTCGGCGCCGGCGTACAGCTCGCCAAGGGCGGCCATTAATTCGGCCCGGTCGGGGCTCAATTGGACGGCGTGTTCGAGCGCGCTGATCGCGCTTTTCAGGTCCCCGGCGCGCCTCGCCGTTTCGGCCAGCTTGCGCCAGATGCGGGAGTCGTCCGGGGCAAGCCGGGCAGCATGCTCGAAGCTGAGCGCTGCCTCTTCCAGTAGGCCTTCCTGTAAATACGCTTCTGCCAGCGTAGTTTGAAGCGCGAGGTCCTCCAGGTCCTGTTCGGCGGCGCCGCGCAGGGTTGCGATGGCAGCCGATGGGCGACCGGCTTGTAAGCTACATACGCCGAGCCGCACCAGAATGTCGTTGCGCTCCGGTTGCATGGCGAGTACCCGCTCGTAGGCGTTAATTGCGGCCTCGAACTCTCCGGCCGTCTCGTGCAGTGATCCGAGCAAGGCAAAGGTGTCGGCGGTGGCGTGCGGCGATTCGGCCGCCTCCAAAAGGGCAGGGCGCGCCAGGTCATGGCGCCCCAAGCGCAGCGCCAGACGCCCAATGTCTTGTGCAAGGCTGAAGCTGCTGCCGCCCGCCGAGAGCGCTTGCTCCAGCGCGCCGAGCGCCTCGCCGTCGCGCCCGTCTTCTTCGAGCGCCTGCCCGAGATCGTGCCACAACGCCGGTTGCGCCGGCGACAGCCGTGCGGCTTCTCGCAGCGACGCAATGCCTTCTTCTAGCTGTCCCTGTGCCAGCAGCAGCTTCCCAAGCCGCGACCGATACTCGGCATTGCGCGGATGCAGCTGACTCGCCGTCCGGTATGTATCGATGGCCTCCGTCGGTTGCTGGGAATCGAGCTGTAGTTGCGCCAGGTCTCCCAGCAGCGCGGCCGCCCCGACTGGATTTGCTGTACCTACGGCTTGTCTTCCGGCTTCGAGGGCCGCCAGCGCACGCCGTCGCTCATCGCGGCGCAGGTGGTGCTGCGCCACAGCCCGCCAGGCTTCGGGCGCCGTGGGACACGCGGCCGTGGCGCACTGGAAGTGTTCGAACGCCCCCTCGCGGTCATCCATGGCTTCGAGCGCTTCCGCGAGCGCCGTGTGTGCCCGGCCTTGCAAATCCTGCAGCGCTTCGACTGCGCCGTCGCTCGCAGCGGCCCCCTCCGCCAGTTCCAACGCGCGCTCTGCGCTGGTCAGGCCAAGTTTGGCTTGGCCGGCCTGCGTGGCGCTTTGGGCCAGGCCAATCAACACTTCGAGGTCGTCGGGCGTTAGTTCGGCGGCGCGTTGCCAGTGTTTGAGCGCCTGTTTGGGGTTTGATGCTGCATCGTCTGCAGTCTGCATCAGCGTGGATGCCATCAAACTGTGCGCGTGCGCCTTCGCCGGTGCGAGCGACAACGCACTGAGCGCCGCCGAACGGGCTGCTGTAATCTCGCCGACGGCGACGAACGCATGCGCCAGCGCAGTGTAGGCCGACACGCTTGTTGGATGCAGCGTCACGACATGCTGCAGAAAATGCGCCGACAAATCCGGGCGCTCCAACTGGCTCGCCTGTTCGGCCAGGCTGCGCAGGATGGGTATGTCACCGGCCTGGAGAGGCGTCCCGGTCGGAGAGCCGCATGCGCGCGCTGCCCTGTCAAGCGCGCGCCGTGCGCCGTCCTCGTCTCCGAGCGCATGCAGCGCTTGCGTGCGGGCAAGACCGACGCGCAATGCATGCGTCAGCGGAAGGTCGCGCTCAGAGACATCGGACAACTGCTGTAGTGCGTCGCGCGGATGGCCGAGCGCAACGTGCGCAGCCGCGAGATCGGGCAACATATCCAAGTCGTCATCGCCCAACGCCAGCGCCTGTTCCAGTGCAGCTCTGGCAGTGACGGCATCGCCGTGGGCCAGCGCATGGCGGCCAAGCTGCGTTGCGAGCATCGCGCCGACGTTTAGCGTGGCCTGCAATGCCGCCGCCAGGTCTTCGAAAGCGCGTGGCGAACCGGCCAGCGAATCGAGCGTAGCAGCGCCAGCACGCTGTGCCGCCCTCCGGATGCGATGTCCGAAGGCGGCTGCCGCGGGCATTG
>JBHHUI010000696.1:0-2206 GCA_046753805.1 Anaerolineales bacterium | reverse complement strand
GCTACGAGGGGGGTCAAGCCCTGAACGCCAGCAAAGTGGAGTGCGCCGGGGTGAGCAGCGCGACGTGCATGGAACTCGTGCTCGGAAACGCTGCCTCTATCGAGAAGATACGCGCAGCCAATCGCCGCCCGCGTATGAAAGACCTCTACCTGGAGCTGTACGCGCTGTGGGCCTCCGGCGAGCGCGGCGTGCTTGCGCCGTACCTCTACATTTACTATCCTCGCTCGTGTTGCAACTGGGGGGCGCTGGAATACGCCGACCAGCCCCTCGCCGACGCGCCCAAATATCAAGCCCTGATGGAGATATCGCTTGTCGCGAAATCCCGCTGACACGAAGGAACGACAGCGACACGGTGAAGCGCGTGAGAAGCCTTCTCAACCGGCCGCTTTATCATTCTCACGGGGGAGAAAGGAAAACACTTCCACGATGAAACACACCCGCTCACTTTTAATGTTCCTCGCGATCAGCGCGCTGGCCTGCCGCCTGGGTGCACGGCCGGCTCCATCGCCGACCCAGGCCGGGGAGGCCGCCGTCGTATCAAGCGCGCAGACGGCGGCCCCCGAAACGCCGGCCTTGCCTCCCGCCCCTCCGTTGCAGTCAACCGCAGCCCCTCCATCCACGCAAGTAGCTGTCGGCCACTACATCGACGTCCACATGCACCTGGACGGCATGAACAGGTCAGGCAGCGCGATCGTTAAGGATTACGAGACAGCGGCGGAGAATCTGATCGCCTTGATGGATCAGTATGATGTCGCCTCGGCGCTCGTCATGCCGCCGCCGCAGTACCCCGGACAACCCGGCGCTTATGACTTCCATAATCTCCTGGGCGCAGTTGCAGATCATCCGGGCCGGCTCTACCTGGTCGCCGGCGGCGGCACGCTCAACCCACTGATTGTTGGAACGGAGGCTTCAGATGTCACCGATCAACTGCGCGCCGAGTTTGAATCCCGGGCCGAGGCGATCATCGCCGACGGTGCAGCAGCCTTCGGGGAGATGGCCGCGCTCCACCTTTGTATGCAGGAAAGGCACCACTTCATTGCTGCGCCGCCCAATCACCCCCTCTTCCTGCTGCTGGCGGATATCGCCGCGCGCCACGGCGTCCCCATTGACCTGCACATGGAAGCCGTACCGGAGGACATGCCCACGCCTGCTAATCTGCTGCAGGCGTGCAGTCAGAATCCTTCTACGCTCGATGCGACCATTCCGCCCCTTGAAGAACTGCTGGCGCACAACCGAGACGCCAAGATTGTCTGGCAGCACATCGGCTGGGACAACATTGGCTATATGACGGCGGATCTGATGCGCAGGTTGCTCACAGAACATCCCAATCTCTATCTGGCGCTGAAGGTGGAAGAGCGGGAGGTGCAGGTCGAGAGCAATGACCCCATGCCGAATCGTATCGTTGACGAAAGCGGACAGATACGCCCGGAATGGATGCAGTTGATCAGCGACTTTCCGGACCGCATCCTGATCGGCGCGGACGAATTTATCGGCATTCCCGGCGCGACGCCGACCTACCCCCAGTCCTTTGAGGAGATATGGCCCATCCTTGACCAGTTGCCGCCCGACCTGGCAGCGCAGGTGGGGCGCGATAACGCGCCGAGCGTGTATAACTTGAGATAGTAAAGGCGCGATAACTTCGGCTCGGCGACGCTGCTCCCGTGAATGGGGTACAAACCCAGCCCGAAGGAGATTGACACTATGAAACAACTCACCCTCTTCCTGCTCTTGCTGCTCACACTCACGGTGGCGTGTCGTTTCGGCGCCCAGCCTGCTCCGCCCGGCAGTGGGGTAACTCCCGTGACAACGGCGACCGCCGCAGCCACGCCTGCCCCGCCTCCACTTGATCCAGAGGCAGCCATAACGGACTTCGACCCGGCCACTCCAGACGGGTTTTTCGATCTGGAGTCTCTTATTATGCATCCGGCCTCGTACCCTATAACGGCCGCGGCGGCGGCAGCTCATGTTGAAGAGCCTGATTTCGACGCCCGCTTTGCAGCCATCTACCTGCTGGTGAACACCGGCGACGCATCTTTTGCGCCACAGCTCGCCGCCGCACTGGACGACGCGGACTTCGGGTTGCGCATCATCGCAGCCGGACGCCTGATCGGTTGGGGCGAGAAGCAGGCGATTCCTGTGTTGATCGAGTCGTTGACGGCGGATGAAAACATACCCTACTCCGACCCTCCCGCTCCGCTCTGGACGC
>JBHHUI010000695.1:0-2215 GCA_046753805.1 Anaerolineales bacterium | reverse complement strand
CACTTGTTGTCCGACGCCTAACCGGCTGAGCTGCAGCAACGGCCCGTACTGGTTCAGGAGTTGCACGCGTCGGAAGCGCACGGCTTTGTCCAATTGCGCGTATGTGATCTCAGTCTCGCCCACGCGGGCGACCGGCCGGCGTTGGACCAGCACGAACTGGTCTAACAGGCCGTATCCGACCAACGCTATGACCAAGGCCGCAACGAAGACTGTCGCGCCGATGATTGACCGTCGTAGCTGCTGCTCGCGCCGCGACATGCGTACCTGCTTGCGCGTCAGACGCACGGCTTGCTGCTGTTTCTTCCGTTTTGCCATATCCGTCCCCACGTTCCTGCCGGCAAACCTCACACAAAGAACGGCATAGGGAGGTCCCTATGCCGTATCTACCGGGCGCGCGCCCGTTTGGCTATCTATCCCCGTCCGGTGTGGCTAGTCGCGGTCTCCCACAAAGGACAGCAGCGCCATATGTCGCGCGCGCTTGATCGCCCCTGAAACCATACGCTGGTGTCGCGCACACGTTCCCGTCTGGCGGCGCGGGCGGATTTTGCCGCGCTCGGTGACGTAGCGGCGTAAAATGTCGGTCTGCTTGTAGTTCAAGTCGTGGATTTTATCCACACAAAACTGGCAAACTTTGGCGCGCCGGTAAAAGCGTCGTCTTGGTCTTGAATGCGACATCGTCTCTCAATCCTGATCTTGATAATCCGTATGACGGGCTGCTTGCACAGAGCGGCCATCAGAACGGGAATTCATCCTCGTCGGCCACAGTAGCTGCCGGCTCGGCTTCGCCGCCGGACCGGCGCGGGGAGTCGAGCATGATCATCTCCCGGGCGACGAGCTCCGTGCGGTAATGTTTCTTTCCATCCGGGTCTTCCCACGAGCGTGTCTGCAGCCGGCCCTCGACATACACCTCACGGCCCTTGTGGAGATGCTGTTTACAGATCTCTGCCAGCGAACCCCACGCCACGACGTTAAACCATTCGGTTTCCTTATGCCGTTCCCCGTCCTGCGAATTCCAGGTACGGTCGACGGCTACACTGAATGAGGTCACCGGACGGCCACTGGGGGTGTAGCGCATCTCCGGATCGCGCCCTAACTGGCCGATGATCATCACTTTGTTCAAACCGCGCGTCATGGCAGACCTCCTACGGCGATTATGACTGGCGAGAGCAACTCCCGGGCTGCCGAATAGCCGATAGCAACTCTAAACTAGTAACTACTCAGCCCGAACACACCATAGCGGGGCCTTCGGGGGGATTTGGGGATTGGTTTTCTGGTTAGCATCCCACATTCCCCTATGCCCCCAATCCCCGCCACGCTCCAGCCGACCGAGGCTGAGTAGCTATCTAAACTATAACTGCCCTTCACTTTTATCATCGCCGTCGTTTTCCGCGTCGTCAACTTCTTCGGCCTCAGCGACCACAGTAGCCGGCTCGTCGCCTGGCGGCGGGGCCGCGTCGGCGGATTCCGATACAGTCGCCTCAGCGGTGTCCGGCACAGCTACCTCGTCGGTGTCTGGCGCAGCTGCATCAGCGGTGCCCGGCGCGGCCGCGTCGGCGGTGTCCGGCGCAGCTGCGTCAGCGGTTTCCGGCGCGGCTGCGTCGGCGGTTTCCGGCGCGGCTGCGTCAGCGGTGTCCGGCGCAGCTGCGTCAGCGGTGTCCGGCGCGGCTGCGTCAGCGGTGTCCGGCGCAGCTGCCTCTGTGGTGTCCGGCGTACTCTCCGCTGGCGCCTCGGGCGCATGCTCTAGCCGCGTCAGCATAAAGCGTAAGACGTCTTCGGAAAGCCGTAAGTTGCGCTCGATCTCTCGAGGCGCAGCAGCCGGCAGCGCAGCGTACCAAAAGACATAGTAACCTTCGCGCTTCTTGCGGATTTCGTATGCCAGACGGCGCTTGCCCCAGCGATCAGTGCGCACGATCGATCCGCCGTTGGCGGATATCAGTTCCTCCACCCGCTCGGTCTGGGCAGCCAGCGCGGCCTCCTCCAGCTCGGGTTGGAAGATCACAGCGATCTCATAGTGTCGCAGCAAAAGACAGATACCTCGTTTCCATGGGATATGCCCCGTTCGGCGCGCGGGCGCGGCTTACTAGGAGCGGAACGCGCCGAAGTTTACCATGCGGTGTGGGTTCTGTAAACAATCACAAAATGCCATGCCAACATGCCAAGGTGTCAACGTTCAGGGATTCTGTCAGGGTAAGTAGTCAGCGAAAATGTCATGGTG
>JBHHUI010000694.1:0-2219 GCA_046753805.1 Anaerolineales bacterium | reverse complement strand
GCATCAGGACGATCGTGCTAAACCGCTTGTTCAGCAGTATCAAGTGGCTTTAGAGGCGATTCTATCAATTCATCCGCGTCTTCGCAGATGCGTGGTGTCGTGCCGCCATTGTGAGATCCGTTTTCTGACCCACCCTCGCAATGCGGGCCGCCAGAATCTACGTTGCCTTTTCGGCTGCCGTCAGCATCATCGTCGGCAGTGTGCCAACCGGCGGAGTGTCGCGTACTACCAGAGGGCCAACGGCAGAAAGGCGAAAAAACGTCGAAACGCGAAACGTTCTCACAGTTCAAGTGCAACCGCCGATGCGCAGCCTCCGGCTGCCACCGACGGTGAATTGCCGGCGCATCACTTGACCAATTCCGACCCGCCACAGCCCAAACAGCCTCGCCCGGACCATCAAGTGGCGGGCAGCTTATCGGAAAAGGTCGAATTGCGTTTGGGGGACGTCGTTCTGGACGCGTCGAGTCTGACGCAATCACGGATGTTGCCGTACCTACAGATGGTGACCTGGCTCATCGAGAGGATCGCCTTGCATCGGGATGAGCTCGTCAGCCTGCTTCTGCGGGCATTGAGACAACGCAGCATCGCCAATCGACGACGAACCGACTACGTTCTGCGTTTCCTTCACCAGCATCCACCGTAGGAGGAGCCGGATGAGTCAGAGCGTAGAACTTTCAGCATTGGACCTGCGTTATCAAGGCCATCGGCTGCAGGACAACGCTCGCGAAGCGCGCCTGCGGGCATCGATTGCCGAGCGTGGTATCGAACAGCCTCTGGAAGGCGTGGACACGCCGGACGGTCACATCCTGCTCAATGGCTTCAAACGTTACCGTTGCGCCCAAAAGCTGGGAATTCATTGGGTCCCCTATGTTTCCCTGGGCAACGAGGAAGCAACCGCCATCGTCAGTCTGATGCGGGTCTCCAACGACAAGGCCCTGGGGATCCTCGAGCAAGCCCGATTCATCGTCGATCTGCTCACCATCCACGGCCTGAGCGTGGCGGAGGTTGCCGAAACCCTCTCACGCAGCAAGGCCTGGGTGAGCATGCGACGCACTCTCCTGGACGAGATGAGTTCGGAGATTCAGCAGATCCTCTTTCGCGGTGCCTTTCCGGTCTACTGCTACATGTACACCTTGCGGCAATTCATGCGCATGAACTCGGTGAAGAAGGAGCAGATCGAGCGCTTCGTGCAGTCGGTTGCCGGCAAGCATCTGAGCGTACGCGACATCGAGCTGTTGGCCCACGGTTACTTCCGCGGTCCCGCTTCTCTGCGGGAGGCCATCCAGAGCGGGAAGCTGGGGTGGTCGTTGGACAAAATGAAACACGTGCCCGACGACGTGGAAGGCTGTAACGAATTCGAGCGTGTGTTACTGAACGATATCGAGATCCTGCAGAAGTACATGCAACGGGTGATGACCAAATGCGAGGACAACCGCTTAAACAACCGAGCTTTTTACGCCCAGGCCAACCTGCTGGTCGGCGGCGTGTTGAGCATGCTAGAACCATTTCGCGAAAGGATAAAAGAGTTCTATGATCGATCCGGACAAGCGTAATGCCATTTACCAATTGCATCTGGAAGGAATGCCCCTGCGAGAGATCAGCCGTCGCTTCCAGATCAGTCGCCACACGGTGCGGAAGATTATCCGGCAGCAGGGTGCCATGCCTCAGACGAGGCGGAGCGACAAGATCGAGATTGACTCGGAGTTGCTCGAGCGTCTCTACCACGAGTGTGAAGGCTACATCCAGCGGGTCCATGAGAAGCTCACCGAGGAGGAAGGAGTCCAGGTCAGCTATCCCACGTTGACGCATCTGCTGCGAGAAATGGGCCTGAGCAAATCGCGGTCCGCACGCTGCGACCGCGTGCCGGATGAGCCGGGCGAGGAAATGCAGCATGATACGTCGGTGTACCAGATACGCCTGGCCGGTGGGCGAACGAAACTGATTGCCAGTTCGGTGTACCTGCGTTACTCGAAGCGGCGGTATCTGAAGTTCTACCGTACGTTCAACCGTTTTGCCATGAAGTGTTTTTTACACGAAGCGTTGATGTATTGGGGCTACGCAGCCCGAAAATGCATCATCGACAACACAAACTTGGCGCGTTGGTTGGGCAGCGGCAAGCGAGCCGTGATCGCGCCGGAAATGGCTTGCTTCGCGCGGCAGTACGGGTTTGAATTCCTCTGCCATGAGATTCGACATTCCAATCGAAAAGCTGGCGAGGA
>JBHHUI010000693.1:0-2228 GCA_046753805.1 Anaerolineales bacterium | reverse complement strand
TACATCCAGCGCCTGCTCGACGCCTCGATCCCGACGACCGGCTACCGCTATGACGACATTATGGCCGGCAAGTACGGCGAGCCGGGCGCGGCTCTAATGCTCTTCCGCACTTATCCCCGCATCGCCTTCTGGGAGCAGATCAACGACTCGGTGCCGTTCTACACGGACTGCGGCCGCCTGGCAGCGTACTGCGACATCCCGGAGGCGATCGAGTACGGCGAGAACATGATCACTCACCGTGAGGGGCCGGAGGCCACACCGTACCTGCCCAACGCGATTGTGACCTCCAGCCGTTTCGTGCGCCCCGACAACTACGGCATCCCGCCCGAGGAGATGGGCTGGGACGAACGCACGGTGCGCAACATTGCCATGCCGTGGGAACAGGTCAAGACCACCACCAATCCATTATGGGAGCAAGGCTTCCAATTCTATTGCCTGACCCCCAAGACACGCCATCGCGTGCATTCGCAATGGAGCACGGTGGATTGGCAGATCATCTGGGATTCTAACTTCGGCGATCCGTATCGCGCCGACAAGCGCCTGCCAGACGTGGGCGACCACCAACTGCACGTTAACCCACAGGCCGCAAAAGACATGGGCATTGAGGACGGCGACTATGTGTACCTCGACGCCAATCCGGCCGACCGGCCGTATCGCGGCTGGTCCGAGGACGACGATTTCTATCGGGTCTCGCGGCTAATGCTGCGGGTGAAGTACAACCCGGCCTATCCCTACAACATTGTCATGCTCAAGCACGCTCCCTTCATGGCGACGGAGAAGTCCGTGCTGGCGCACGAGACGCGCCCGGACGGGCTGGCCCGGTCGGAGGGTACCGGTTACCAGGCCAACCTGCGCTACGGTTCGCAGCAGTCCATCACCCGCGATTGGTCCATGCCCATGCACCAAACCGACACGCTCTTCCACAAGAAGAAAGTCGCCATGGCGTTCATGTTCGGCGGCGAGGCGGATAACCACGCGCTGAACACCGTGCCGAAGGAAACGCTCGTCCGAGTGGTCAAGGCCGAAGATGGCGGCATGAATAGCGTCGGCAAGTGGGCGCCGGTCAACACCGGATTCACGCCGGGGCACGAAGGCGACTTCATGCAGAAGTATCTGGCGGGCGGCACGGTGGAAGTGAAAGGCTAAAACATGCCACACAGCGAATTATCCTTCGAAGACCCATTGGAACTCACCGGCATCGTACTGCCCGGCGAGCCGGGCACACTCGACGCCATGGCAGAAACCTTCGTGGAGGAATACGTGCGCATGGGTTGGGACGAGCGCCGGCTGCTGACGCTGTTCGTCAACCCCATGTTCATGGCCACGCACCGCATCTATCAGGAGAAGGGTGAGGGCTACGTGCAGGAACTCGTAAAGAATGTGTGCGAGAAATACCGCGTAATGCGGGGCGCATAGTTACGCAATACATCATTCGCGCAAAGCGATCGGAGACTCACCCATGCCCGACGTCTACAACTGGCACCTTGGCCGCCCAATGACCTACGCCTTTGACGAGGCCCACCCCAACCGACAGTTTGCCGCTGTATTCAACATTAACCGCTGCATCGGCTGCCAGACATGTACCGGCGCGTGCAAAGCCACCTGGACCTTCTCCAAAGGCCAGGAGTATATGTGGTGGAACAACGTCGAATCGAAACCCTACGGCAGCTACCCGCAGCACTGGGACGTCAAAGTGCTCAAGCTGCTGGACCAGGCGCACGCGGCGCAGGGTGTGCCGGCGCGATGGGTCGCCTCCAATTCAAGCGGCGCTGCGCCCTACGGCAAGTATGACGGTCTGACGCTTTCAGAGGCCGCCCCCGAAGGCGAACAAGCGCTCGGCTATCTCCCGCCGGACGCCCAGTGGCGCGCGCCCAATTTTTACGAAGACACGTCTACCGGTTACAAAGGCGACCAGCTGGGTCTCAGCACGGAGGGCGTCTCGCTGCCCGAACACAAGACCTGGTTCTTCTATCTGCAGCGCCTATGCAACCACTGCACCTACCCGGCCTGCGCCGCCGCCTGTCCGCGCAAAGCCATCTACAAGCGCCCGGAAGATGGCATCGTGCTCATCGACCAGGCGCGCTGCCGAGGTTACAGGAAGTGCGTCGAGCAGTGCCCGTACAAGAAGTCGATGTACCGAGGCACCACGCGCACCAGCGAGAAGTGCGTGGGCTGCTATCCGCGTGTGGACGGCGCAGATCCGCTCAGCGAGGGCGTACCGATGGAGA
>JBHHUI010000692.1:0-2230 GCA_046753805.1 Anaerolineales bacterium | reverse complement strand
TGTGAGCGACTACGGATTGCCGGCAGCGCTGGCTCGCCCGTTCGTGCACAAGCCCATCGTCCTGAAAAGCGTGAGTGACTTTGCCTGGGAATTCGCCACCCGCAAAGGCTGGCTCGCACCCGGTACAACGATCGATGAATTCCAGCAAGCCCGGCATCCGACGAAGGTGCGCTTTCTGCAGCGTCTACAGCGGAGTTATGTGCGCGCAGCGCGGACGATCATCGCCCCGAGCGAATACTCGGCCAGCCTTGTAAAAGGTTGGGGGATCCCGGCCGAGCGCGTGCGGGTGGTATACAACGCGCTGGAGCGCGACGCGTTTGCGGCGCTGCCCGACAAAGCCGCCGTACGCGCGGAACTGGGCTTCGAGGCGCAGCCGCTGCTAATCGCGGCTGGCCGGCTGGTGGCATGGAAGTGCTTCGACCGCATCATCGCAGCCATGCCCACAATCCGGGCAGCTGTGCCGACCGCGCACCTCGTTGTCATCGGCGACGGCCCGGAACGCGAGAAGCTGGCTCGGGCGGCAGCTGCAGCCGGCGAAATGGTAGTCTTTACTGGAATGTTGCCGCCGGCAGCACTCCATCGCTACCTGCGGGCCGCCGATGTCTATGTGCAGTTCTCGACTTACGAAGGTTTACCGCATACGGCCCTGGAGGCGATGGCCGCGAACACGCCCGTTATCCTGTCCAATGTGGGCGGTAATGTCGAAGTCGTGACGCCAGGCGAGAGCGGCTTGCTGGTCGAGCCGGGCGACATAGCCGCCTTTGCGCATGCAGTAGTACGCGTTCTTTCCAATCCGAATTTCGCGCGCACGCTGGCGTCGAACGCGGCCCGGGCGCTGGAGCGCTTCTCGTGGGATCGGCTGGTAGAACAAACGGAAACCATCTTGCGCGAGGCTGCGGCGTGAAACTATTGATGGCGTCAGGCGACACGATGCTGGCGCGCGGGCAGCGGGGCGCGTTTTACAATACGCTGGAGGGCCTGGCCGCCCACTGGGAGCGCATCGACGTACTGACCCCGCCCGCCAGCGGGGCAGCCCCTCTGATACTGTTCGGCAACGTGCATATCCACCTTTCGCCATCGATCCGGCTGGCGCAGCCCGTATTCATCAGACAGCACGGAAGCAGACTTATTGAAAAACACGGGCACAACCTGATCGCGTCGCACGATTACGGACTCTTCCTTAATGGACGCGGCGCTGCCGCGCTGTCACGCTCTACCGGCGTCCCATATATCAGCGAGATCCACCATGTGGACGGCCATCCCCGCGCCGGGAGCGCGCGCGAGCGTCTCCAGCCGTGGCTGACGCGTCAGTATGTAAAGTGGGCGCAACAGCGCGCGCTGGGTTTTCGCATTACCAATGCGACAGAACTGCGCCCGCTCCTGAAATCATGGGGCGTGCCGGATGCGCGCCTGCACTTGCTGTACAGTCTGTACCTCGACCTGGATGTTTTTCACCCGCAAGCAACTGCTACAGAGTACGATGCAATCTTCGTCGGGCGGCTCGCGCGCAACAAGAATCCACAACTATTCCTGAAGGCCTTTGCACAGCTACGTGGAAGTGGGCGGCGCGCCCTCGTCGTGGGCGACGGTCCGCTGCGGGGCGAACTGCAACGGCTGGCGCGGCAGCTGCGCATCGCGGATCGCGTCATCTTCCAGCCATGGGTGAAAGACCAGATGCAACTGGCCGACCTGTATCGCCGCGCGCGCTGCCTGGTGTGCACCTCGTTCAGCGAGGGCGGCCCGCGCGTCGTAGCGGAGGCGCTAGCCTGTGGCGTGCCGGTCATTTCCACACGTGTGGGACTGGCGTCGGAACTGATCCAGCACGGCGTCAACGGGTTTCTTGTAGATTGGGACGTCGCCGACGTCTCCGCACATATCGCGCAGCTGCTGGCCGATGCCAATGGCGCGGCGCGCATGGGGGCGGCTGCATCGTCCGCCGTGCAACGTTTCGAGAAGTCATACGTGATCGGTGAATACGCGGCAGCGTATCAACGCCTGGTCCCGCATATTGTAAATTGAGCATGCTCGGCGCCATCCGGAATCCACACCACGACATGCGCGCTTTGACAAAGCAGGCCGCCATCGTAGGTGGACTCATGTTTCTGGGTGTCATCCTGCGCATCGTTGGCATGCGCACGATCATCCCGCATGTATCTGATCCTCAGATCGTCCGCGAGGCGCTGCAGGTGGGCATGATCGTCTCCGGCCAGGATATGGGGGCTGCCCTGCA
>JBHHUI010000691.1:0-2231 GCA_046753805.1 Anaerolineales bacterium | reverse complement strand
CACTGCGCACCGGGATCCCAGTCACGACAACTCTGATGGGGCTGGGTGCGTTTCCCGGCGATCACGAACAGTCACTGCACATGCTGGGAATGCATGGCACCGTCAGCGGCAACTTTGCTGTCAACGAAGCCGATCTGCTGCTCGCGTTCGGCATGCGCTTCGATGACCGCGTGACCGGCAACATCAAGACTTACGCTCCCCACGCCCGCAAGATTCACATTGAAATCGACCCCTCCGAGATCGATAAGAACGTCAGGGTCGACGTTGGGATTGTGGGCGATCTGCGCGAGATGTTGCTCAAACTCACCCCGGAGGTGCAACGGGGCGTCCGCGAAGAATGGATGGCGCACATCGACGAGTTGCGGGGCGACTCCGCCGTACGCGACATTCAGCAGTTGCCGGACTACGGCCACTTGTACGCCGCGCACGTGATCCACGACCTGTGGCGTTGCACCAACGGCGAAGCGCTGGTCGTCACCGACGTCGGACAACACCAGATGTGGGAGGCCCAGTACTACAAGCACGACTACCCCGGCAAGCTGCTCACCTCCGGCGGACTGGGGACGATGGGGTTTGCGCTGCCCGCCGCCATCGGCGCGAAGTTTGCCGCGCCGGACGAGAATGTGTGGGTGATTTGCGGCGACGGTGGATTT
Source organism: Anaerolineales bacterium (assembly GCA_046753805.1). Taxonomy (GTDB): domain Bacteria; phylum Chloroflexota; class Anaerolineae; order Anaerolineales; family JBHHUI01; genus JBHHUI01. Next base: position 1,578 of record JBHHUI010000691.1, on the reverse strand, counting down.
CAGATGACGAACTCTGAACTGGCGACGGCTGCCCAGGAAGGCATCAAGGTTAATGTCGCCATTATCAACAACGGCTACCTGGGCATGGTGCGCCAGTGGCAGGAGTTCTTCTTCGACCGGCGCTATGCGGCCACTCCGCTGCTCAACCCGGATTTTGTCAAACTCACCGAAGCCTTCGGGCTGCAGGCCTGTCGTGTGGAGCAGCGCGGCCAGGTCGAGGACGCCGTGCGCTGGGCCGAAGAAACACCGGGCACCGTGGTGATCGATTTCAAGGTGGAGCAAGAGGACTCGGTGTATCCGATGGTGCCCGCCGGGGCCGACCTGCACGCCATGATCCGCCGCCCGAAGCCCAGCGTGCTGGCCGACACATAAGGAGGGCGTTCATGTTGCACACATTCGTGGTCTATGTGGAAGACAAGCCGGGCGTCCTGAACCGGGTTTCCTCCCTGTTCCGGCGGCGCTCGTACAATATCGAGTCGCTGGCAGTGGGGCATACGAACCAGCCGGGCGTCTCCCGCATGACGATTGTGGTGGACGCCGACGACGATTCGGTTGCGCGGCGCATCGAGGCCAATCTGTATAAATTGGTAAATGTGCTGCGAGTCGACGATGTCACACACAAGAAAGCCGTGTCGCGCGAGATGGCGCTTGTAAAAGTGCGCGCCGGCCGCGAGGCGCGCAGCGAGATCGTGCAGGTCGCCGACATCTTCCGCGCGAATATCGTCGATGCGGCGCAGGAAAGCCTCGTGCTCGAGATTACCGGCACGACAGAAAAAGTCGAACGGCTCATTAACATGCTGGAGCCTTTCGAGATCATCTCCGTACAACGCACCGGCACAGTCGCCATGCTGCGCGGCGACAGCGGCGTTTCACCAGACCCGCCGGCAGTGGCAGCCACCGCCAACGGCCACGGGGAGCGGACGCGAGCTTGATAGGCTACTCGACCGCCCGCGATGTCATGCACGTCCCGGTGCCGGTGGTTTCGGCGCGCGACTCGTTTTCGCGCGCCCTGACCATGCTGCTGCGGCACGACATCGGCTGTATCATCGTCCCGCCGGAAGGGCTATGGCCCGACTACGGGATCGTGACCAAGCACGACCTGCTCTCGCGGCTCAACGCACGCCGCCGCGATCCGTGGCATTTGCGCGTCGCCGACATGATGACCGCGCCGATCGAGCGGGTTGAGCCAGATACCCCGCTATCCATGTGCGCGCGGCTGATGGTCGACCGGGAGATCAGCAATTTACCGGTGTTTGAGCACGGCCAGCCGGTAGGCATTCTCGGCGCGGCGCAAGTTTTCGGCGCGCTCGAAGAACGGGGCTGGGGCAGCGAAGTAGTGCCGGCGTTGCGACGCTCGGCCCGGGCGCGCGTGGCGCGCAGACTGCAACCGTTCGTGCCGAACCCGGATGTGCTGGTCGATACGATATTGGCGGAACTTGAGCGATAATTGGCAGATGGCACACGCGCATGGCGCGTGACGCGAGAAGGATGACCATGAGCGATGTGCTGTCCGCCAATAATAATAGGAGTTACGCAGTTGGAAGCCAAAACGCTGGCTGAGTAGGCGTTGAGCCTGTC
>JBHHUI010000690.1:0-2231 GCA_046753805.1 Anaerolineales bacterium | reverse complement strand
ACGTGCAGCTTCCGCTCGTGAATACCGTGGAGGTGGTGCGCAGCGCACACCGAAAGGCGATTATCCAGGGAGTTGTCACCACCGTGAGAACGAAAGACCACGTGGTGGTCGTGTAGGTTGCACCGTGAGCTACACGCTGGAACCGAGCAACGCCAGCCGTCGCGCTCGAAAACCAGGTCGCGGTGTTGAGGCTGACTGTTCCACTCGTACATGGCTATGCGCAACATCCTCTCCATGGCGCGCCAGCGCGGCTCGCCGGGGCGTCTTGTCTGTTTCAGAGCCTCGTCGAGCATGGCGATTACCGTAAGGGGGCCAAAAAAACGGATAGTGACGCTTGGAAAGTCGTAATCCCCATCGAAACCGTGTGCACCGAAATGCACCTCGCTCGATGAATCGGAGTTGTCGGCGGCGCTGGTGGCATCGGTGGCGTCGGCGTCGGTGGAGGCACCGGTAGCGCTAGTGGCGTCGGTGTCATCCGCGACGGCGTCATCCGCGACGGCGTCATCCGCGACGGCGTCATCCGCAACCGCGTCATCCGCGACCGTGTCATCGGCAACAGTGTCATCGGCAACACGAGCGTTGGAGGGAGCATTGTCGGCGGCGACCGCACCGGTAGTGGCAATGGCGACGTCTACCAGATCAGAGTCCAGCGTGTCGATGGCCGTGCCAAGCGGCGGCGGGGTAAGGTCGCTTCGTCCCTGGGTCGCATCGGCGCGATTCAGTGCCCACGTGACCTCGTCGTGTAAGCGCCGCAGGGTTACCCGCGCCGCACGCTCTACCCATAGATGGCCGCTGCCCTCGCTAAGCACCGGGAGAATCGCCAGCGCTCGCAGCCACGATATCCGCCCGCAGCGATAGGCTCGGGAAAGCTCGGGACAACGCAGCAGCGTGGCCCGTTCGATTGCTACCAGCCCGCGAGCCTTACGCACGCTAAGCTGCAGGCGGGCGCGGATGTAGAGCGAGCTACTCGCAAACCCCAGCTCTCGGTGCAGGCGCAGACTAAACAAGGTGCGCAGCAGGCAGCCGGCTTGCCAATCGAGGCTTTGCGTGGCCGAGACCGCCCGCCGCAAGCGCGCGTCGAGCTCGTGAGCTGTAATGGTAGAGAGACCACGGGTGAGCTCCGCCACGTCGGCGTGCAAGATGGCGTCGGGGAAAAACGATCTTGGTGGAGGCTCGGGCAGGGCCGACTCATCAAAGGGATCAAAGTCTTGATCTTGATCTGGCGGCGCTGGTTCCGTTGTCTCCGTTCCCGACCCGTCCTCGGCTGCCGCTCCGGCTTGCGGACCTGCGCCGAGACCTGCGCCGAGACCAGCTACCGAACCTGCCGCCGATCCTGCGACCGACCCTGCAACCGATCCTGCAACCGATCCTGCGGCTGACCCTTCGGCCGGCCCTGCCGCCGACAACCCTTCTACCGAGCCGGTCGCCGCACTCACTTGTGAGCCCGGGTCACAATCTGCCGCTAGACCTGTATCCGAATCTGCACTCAAATCTGCCGACAGGTCCCCCGTGAAGGGCGCCGACCTTCCTATGGGCAGGTCCGCCGGCAGGCCCCCTGGCAGAGACCCCGGAAACTGGTTCGCCGACCCCTCCGGCTGCTCACCATGATCGAGACTCGCGAGCACTTCAGCCGTAATAACCTCAGCCGCTTGCCAATAGGTCAGGGGTGAGCCGCTGGCTCGCGACGCGAGCTCTACCGCTTGTCGCCACAGGAAACGGACTGAACGCGGACACGCTAGGCGAAACTCGACCGCGGGTTCGCCTTCAATGAGATCATCGTCGTCATCAGCCACGCTATTTGCCGCCGATGACGACGACGCATCGGCACCTGGCCCCGCGCCATCACTCGCCCGTGCATCGGTCTGCGCCTCCACACCTGGCGCGGCACCAGCTAGCGCATCACCCCGCGGCTCCGTCGCAGGACCTGCAGCCGCGGTCACATCCACATCCAAATCTCCCCCGGCGCCCCGATCCGCATCAGCATTCGTCTCCGCATCGGCCCTGGCCAGCGTGTCGGTCTCCGCCGCAGCGCCACCACCCTCCGGCCCCGCAGCCTCGGCTGCCGGAGCGTCGCCTGCCGCATCTGGCGCTCCCTTGTCCGAAGCCGCCACCCCGTCACCGTTACGCGCAGCGTCGGCAACTCGTTTGCGAAGCTCGGTCCACGAGATCTCTCCGGCTTCAAAGGACCGGGCAAGATCGGGGTGATCTGCCAATGCCTCGGTTACTTGCGC
>JBHHUI010000689.1:0-2232 GCA_046753805.1 Anaerolineales bacterium | reverse complement strand
TACTCATTTTGCGCGCAATAGTTGCGGTAGCCTCGTCAGCATTTCACAGCCATGTTCCGTGACCACGGCCGTATCCGAGACAAAATAATCCCCGCGCCCGGCGCCGATGAGCCACGACATCAGGTGAAAGACCATTCCGGCGCGCAGTTCCACTTCGCTGTTGCGACGCAGGCCAATCACCGCGCCGCCCCCCACCCAACTGGGGGCAAAGCCGATCCCAACCAGGTAGCCGCAATGGTGCATGTTGAAATGAGAAAGCCCGGCGCGGTGGACCCGATCCAGCCCCGCCAGGTAAAACAGGCCGGCCCTGACGCCCGGACGGACCGCGTCGACGACGGCGGCGAATGCTTCCAGGCAAACCTGCGCCATATCGGCCGTCTGTGGGGGCAATTCCTGGAACGTAATCAAACGACCCATCGGCGCGTGATAATTCCCGACGCAACCGGATAGCTCGACGAAAAGGGTGTCTTCCGAGGCGAGCACGCGGTCGGTCCAGGTTTCGTGTGCGCGGCCCAGCCTGGGCGTCGAACGAATGAAGGGGTGGAAGCCTGGGATATCTCCGCCGGCCATGACCATCGTGCGATAGACTTCGGCGGCGATCTCTTTTTCACTCACTCCCGGTCGCGCTGTCTCAAGTGCGGCCCGCATCATCGCCTCGGAGATGGCCGCAGCCCGGCGTGTGTAATCAAGCTCGCGTGGAGATTGCACGAAGCGGATTTCGCTGACCAATTCTGTCGCGTCGAAGCAATGCGCCTGGGGCAATTCAGCCCGCAGGCCATCGACCACATAGGGCCGCAAGTACATGCTCTGCATTTCCAGCCCCAGCCGGGCCGCCTGCAAGCCCATCCCACGGATCACATTCACGGCGCACTGCGCGGGGTCAGCGCCATCTTCGAACCCTTCGTAGCGCGTGCGCGAGTCGAGCTGGTTTTCCAGCGTCGCCCGTTCCATCGCCCGCACGACGAGTACCATTTCCCCTTCGCGCGGCACGACAAGCAGGTGAAAACCGAAATACCCCTGGTAATTCAACCCTGTCAGGTAATAGATATTCTCCGGCATCGAGAGCAAACAGGCGTCGAGGTGTCGCTCTACCATGCGCTGCCGCACGCGCTCCAGTCTGGCTTCGTACTCTTCGGTCGAAAAAAATGGCGTTTCAATCACGAGGAACCCCTGGCGGGCGGGGCCACTTTCTCCACTCCCGTCGGCGTTCCCACACGATACCTACCTGTGGTGCGGCAGGGGGCAGCGGCGAGAACGCCGGCAGGAACAGAGGAATTCCCAAGCAGCAAATCATCCACGCACTGTGAAACTGCTGTTGGGGTTAATCTCGCGCCGGCGTGAGAATGAACCCACGTTGAGCGTCAGCCCGGTATAAACGCATTTGACTCGCAGCGGGTCGGCGTCGTGGTCGCGCCCGTTCTCACAAGCGTCGACGAGTTCAGCCATCATGTGTCCGGCCACGCCCGCGTTCTTGAACTGGTTGCCGCTGCTGCCGACGGCCATGTAAAAGCCGCCCAGATCGGACTTGTCGTAGATCGGGATCCAGTCATCCGACACGTCGTAGAGGTCTACGACGCCCCGGGGCTGGTTGGGGATTTGCAGGCTGGGGATGCGCTTCGCCAGGCGGTAGACCTGCGATTTCCAGTGCACGTCCATGAAATCGCGGTTGAAGTCGTCGGGGTCCTCGATCCATTCGCGCGGATCGTCTTGCGGGTCCTCCGTGCCGACCGCGATCATGTTGCCGGTCTGCGGGCGGAAGTACGTGCCGGCGTCCCCATCCGAGGTGGGGTGGCCGTACTTTTCGAAGTCGAATCCGGGCGGCGCGGGGACGTGGTGCACTTCGTGGCGCAGTGCGCGAGTCTTGATATTCATGCCCGCTTCGACGCCCGCCATGCGATTGACGACGAACGAGTGCGGCCCGGCGACGTTGACGACCACCGGCGCATCGATCTTCCGACCATCTTTCAGAGTCACGCCGCGCGCCCGCCCGTTGGCGCGCCGAATCTCGGCGACTTCGCCGTTGAACAGGAATTGACCGCCGTGCGTTTCGGCCGCCCGCCGCAGGTTGTGCGCCGCCAGTTGCGGATCGTTGACGTAGCCGGATTGGGGCGTGAACACCGCGCCGATTAGCTCTTCATCCGCATCATCCCAGAACTCTGGAGCGCCAAGCGGCCTGGGCGGCCAGAAGGAACGCGTGTCATAAATCCGCGCTTTCGCCTTAAGCGTCTCCAG
>JBHHUI010000688.1:0-2251 GCA_046753805.1 Anaerolineales bacterium | reverse complement strand
GCCGCGCCAAGGATGGTGCCGCCGCGCGATAAAATACCGCGCACATCTTCGCGCCCCAAGAGTTTGACGTTGACCGGATCGAGCAGGCCGTTAAAGCCCTCGAAAATTCCGATCACTTCAATGTCGTACTCGTTGAGGGCTGTCCGGACCACAGCCCGGATTACCGCGTTCAGCCCCGGCGCGTCACCGCCGCCTGTCAGGATTCCGATGCGTCTCATAGTGCAACTCCAGCGTACCGCCCGCCGTCGGGTATACAGTAGTCAGCGTACAGCCGGCGGTAGAAAATGATGAGCAATCGATGGGTCGGCATCTGTGTACCTGCGACAGTTCACCGCCCACTGGATGCCAATTGTACTAGACGAATGACCCCATGCAGACGTTGCGCGCCATGAAAATCCTTATACTCACGGCCGAGGCGGCGCCCCTCGTAAAAGTTGGCGGCCTTGGGGACGTGCTGGGCGCGCTGCCGGCGGCGCTCCGAGCGAAGGGTCACGACGTACGGCTTGTGCTGCCGGCCTATTCCCATGTTGACGTTTTAAATGCCGAACATGTCGCCAACTTCGACTTGTTATGGGACCGCCAGCCAACGCCGGTACAGGCGCACCTGAGGTCTTTGGACGGCGTACCTGTATACTTGCTTGGCAGCGCGCCGATTGCGAAACACCCGGGCGTGTATGGGGCGAGCATTGCCGAGGACGGGCCAAAGTTCGTTTTTTACAGCCTCGCGGCGCTTGAGCTAGCCAGAACCATCGATTTTCAACCGGATGTGTTGCACGTGCACGATTCCCATCCGGGGGCTGCCGTCTACAAACTGGCCCAGGCGCGATCCGAAGGGCCATTCTGGGCGCAGACTGCGTCCGTCGTGACTATTCACAACCTGCCTTACCAAAACAAACATGCCGGCGACGCGCTGGCACGCGCGGGGCTTGCACCCGCGCGTGCACTGGCAATCCCGCACTGGGCGCGCGACAGCCTGATGGCGCTGGCGCTGGCCTACGCGGACGAAATCAACGCCGTCAGCCCGGGTTATGCTCGCGAGATCACCACGGAAGAGTATGGCGCCGGACTGCACGAGCTGCTCAAAACGCGCGCCGATCATTTGCGAGGCATCTTGAACGGTCTCGACTATAATTCGTGGAACCCGGCCACGGACGCCGTGCTGCGTGCGCCGTACGACGCGACTCGCCTCCCGGCGCGCGTCGTGAACAAGGCCGACCTGCAGACGCAGCTTGGACTGGCGCAACGGGACGCGCCGTTGTTGGGTGTGGTATCCAGGCTTGATCACCAGAAGGGAATCGATCTGCTACCGTCGGCGCTGGAGCCAATGCTGGCAAGCGGCGAAATCCAGCTTGCAGTGCTTGGCGCTGGAGCCGCCGATATCGAGGCCGACCTGCGTCGTCTGCAAGATCGCCACCCCGCCGCAATCGCATTGCGGTTCCAATTCGATGCCGCTCTCGCCCGTCAGATTTATGCGGGTGTAGATGTGTTCCTGATGCCGTCACGCTACGAGCCGTGTGGGCTGGGGCAGATGATTGCCATGCGGTATGGAGCCGTCCCAATCGTGCGCGCCACCGGCGGTCTGGCCGACACCGTCGTCGACTACGACGTGCGCCGACGGCGCAGCACTGGTTTTGTGTTCGAGGAATACAGCGGGCGCGCTTTGCGTGCTGCGCTTCAAAGGGCTATGATTGTGTTTGCGGATCGTCGCCGTTGGCGTAGTCTCATGCGGCGCGGAATGGCAATGCGTTTCTCGTGGGAGCGTTCTGCTACGGCATATGAGATTATGTACGCTGAGGCGCTGGGGGCGACTGCGTCAGAGTAGGTCGCATGGAAATCATGCGTAATGTAATGATTATCATAGATGACTGTCACTTTCATTTGACCAAGTGGCAGCACAGACTTGAGGAATACCTCAGAGTGTGGACGGGCGACAAAACCGGTGTGGCTGGCTCTCGAATCGTTTTCACGAGACGCCGCGCTTCACCCTTTCGGCTTTGTGCCGTGCGGTCGTTCTTTGATTGGGGTATGGGAGGTGCGTATGTCCTGATGTGTTCCAAAACCCTCGCTTGAATGCATCACTCAAGTGGGATCGAGTGAGCGTAGGTTCCCGCGAAGTGCTGAGACAGCACGGGAAAATGCGGAAACGTAATCTTGACGAACCCTTTCGACGACAATCAGAAGGAGAGACGAGCATGAGACAGAGACTATGGCTCCTGGTGAGTTTGTTAATGGTCGGCGCGATGGTGTTGGC
>JBHHUI010000687.1:0-2253 GCA_046753805.1 Anaerolineales bacterium | reverse complement strand
AGACCAACGCGCGCTTCAAATTCCTGATCGCAAACGGGCAGAACGCGCTCAACGTCGCCTTCGACCTGCCCACGCAGATGGGACTCGACTCCGACGACCCGCTGGCCGAAGGCGAAGTAGGCCGGGTCGGTATGGCCGTGGACACACTGGCCGACATGGAAGTAGCGTTCGACGGTATTGCAATCGATGAGATTAGCGTATCGCTGACGATCAACGCGGTGGCCGCGCCGATCATGGCGATGTATTTCACCGTGGCCGAAGAGCGCGGCATTCCGCTCGACAAAGTTCGCGGCACCGCTCAGAATGACATCCTCAAGGAATATGTCGGACGCGGCGCGTGGGTGTTCCCTGTTGAGCCGGCTATTCGCCTCATCGGAGATACAATCGAGTTCTGCGCCCGGCACGCGCCCAAGTACTACCCGGTGAGTGTGTGCGGCTACCACATCCGTGAGTCCGGCGCGAACCCCGTGCAGGAGATCGCCTACGCGTACTGTATCGCGCGGGCGTACATCCGCGAAGGACTGTCGCGCGGGCTGCACGTGGACGATTTCGCGGGGCGCATCTCCTTTAACTTCGACATCTTCGGCAACCTGTTCGAGCAAATCGCCAAATTCCGCGCTGCGCGGCGCTTGTGGGCGCTGCTGATGCGTGACGAATTCGGCGCGGAAAACCCGCGCACGATGCAGATGAAGATGATCGCCGGCGGCGGCGGGGGCGGCCTGACCATCGAGGAGCCGGAGAACAACATTGTGCGCGGGGCGTACTATGCACTCATCTCCGCGCTCTCCGGTGCACAGACGATGGCGCTGTGCTGCTTTGACGAGGCCTACACGATTCCGAGTGAAAAAGCGTCGCTCATCTCGCTGCGCACCATGCAGATCTTGGCCGAAGAAATGGGCTTGCGCGACACGGTCGATCCGCTCGCCGGCTCCTACTACGTCGAATCGTTGACGAATGAAATGGAAAGGCGTATCCGGGCCGAAATGCAGCGCGTGGACGATGAATGGGATGGGGTTGTCAATGCCGTGAGCACCGGCGCATTGCAGCGCGAGGTTGCCCTCGGCGCGCTGAAGTATGAACAGGGCATCCAGGACGGCAGCATCCGTAAAGTCGCTGTCAATTGTTGGATCGACGACTCCGACGGGTCCGGTGGGATGGGCGCTGCCTCCGAGGAAGTGGAATTGCACAACTACAAACCCGAGCAGGCCGAAGAGTCGATCCGCCGCACGGCTGAAGTACGCGCCGGTCGCGATCAGGCGGCTGTCATGGCCGCGCTCGAACAAGTTCGCGCCGCGGCCGAAAACGGCCAGAACCTGATGCCGGCCACGATGCAGTCTGTGCGCGTCTACGCGACTCTGGGCGAGATAACCAAGGTGCTCAAGGAAGTATTCGGAACGTTTCAGGAACCTGTCAGGTTGTAGTCGATCTCCGATCTTCAATCTCCAATTGCCCGGAGATGGAGATTGGAGATTAGAGATTGTCCCGTGGCCTCTCTCCTCTCCAGCCTCACCGTCCTCTCGCTCGAACAAGCGACCACGCTCCCGTTTCTCACGCAGCGGCTAGCCCGTGAGAGCGCGCGCGTCATCCGCGTGGAGCCGCCCGGGCGCGGCGACCCGAACCGTTTTGTGGGCGCGGACGTGCTGGGCGAGCCCGACATGCGCAGCTACTTTCTCACCAACAACTGCGGCAAACAGGCGATCACGCTCAATCTACGCGATCCCGAGGGTCGCGCGATCTTGCATGAGCTAATCTCCAATCTCCCCGTAGACATTTTCTGCACCAACAACCGCCCTTCCAGTTACGTCAAACTCGGCATTGACTACGAGACAATCCAGACTATCCGACCCAATATCATCTGGCTCGGCACCACCGGCTTCGGCCCGGACTCGGACGAGGCGGCGTACGACCCGGTGATTCAGGCGCAGGTGGGGTGGATGGAGCTCACCGGCGAGCCGGACGGGTCGCCGGTCATTTTTGGCTTGCCCATGGTGGACCTGGGCGCAGCCGAACATGCGTACGGCGCAGTGATGAAAGCGTTGTATCGCCGCGCGATCACCGGTGCGGGCAGCCGGGTGGATATATCCATGTTCCATTCGGCGTTGGCCTGGATGGCTAATCCGCTCATGCTCACCGCGCTTGGCGATCACGTGACGCGCCGTGGCAATACGCACCAGTTTTTTGCACCCGCGTCTGTCTTCCCCACAGCGGACGGCTACGTTTACATTGCCGTCGGCAACGACCGGCAGTGGGAAG
>JBHHUI010000686.1:0-2256 GCA_046753805.1 Anaerolineales bacterium | reverse complement strand
CAACCGAGGACAGCCTGCGCGCGATGCGCGAGGCCGACTATCCGGTGAGCTACCTAGTAGCCCGTCCCAGAAGTTCCGCCTTATTTCTCGGCAATACGAGATCTGCATAAATAGCATGCGATAAACCCATAGATAGGTTATAATCCGCGTAGTTGAGCGTGATTATGGCCTCGTTTGGCCATATAATGGGTTTATCGTAAGACGAAGGTGCAGATCATGGATTGCCGTCAAGTCGCATTCTCACCCGAGAAGTCGCAGGAGAGGATCCACCAAGCCTTACAGGTGTTCCCGCGCCCGTTGCTGATGCGGGTTCTGGCGTTCGCGCTGCATCTGCTGGGGGCAAGACGCAAAGAGGTGGCCGCGTTGGTCGCCATGCCGCAGGAGTCGGTGAAGACGTTGCTGCGGGTGGTGTTGCGCGACGGCTTCCCCGCGCTGCGCGACCGGCGTTGGTCACCCCCACCACGGGTGGCGGCGTCTCCAAGCCCACCGCAGATATCCGTGCGGCGCGATCATGAGGGTTGGATTGTCGAACTCGGTACCCAACAGGGCACATTGCGCATCCCGGCCAGCCACGAGATACAGGCGCGCACGGTGATGTTGTCGTTGTTGAACGCCGGCGTGCTGTCGGCGCGACACTGCGCCGCGGCGTTGGGCGTTTCCGCCGCGCATTGCCGCGAGCTGGCCCGCAAATTGGCGAGCCGCGATGTGGCGCAATCGTTGCTCGACAAGCGCCAAGGGCAACAACGCGATTATCGCGTCGGCCCCCGGCAGAAGGCCGAGCTCATTCAACAGCTGGCCGCCCGGGCAGTCACCGGGCACCGCACCTCGAGCGACGTGCTGGCCGCGCAGGTCAATGAACGCACCCAATCGGGGTTGTCGGCTCGAACGGTGCGCTGGCATCTCCGAGAGCTCGGGCTGGCCGATATCCGCAACACCCTCCCGCCACTGGTGGAGGCACTAAAAAAAACTCCACCAGATCGTGGTTGAGGCCCAGCGTCGCTTACCGGCGCCACCGCCGTGCGCAGCCGGCGCAGCGACTTCGCTCGGCGACATTCAGGACAGTGCCGGTGCCGGGTTCCCCCTCGCCGTGCTACCGCGGACGCAGCCCTCGGCGCTGTCTCGCCGACAAGCAATCGTCGCATTGGCCGATGCCCGGATTGCGCTCAACTCCATCGCCAAGCTGGTACGCTGCTCGGTGAGTAGCGTACGGCGCTGGCGCCGGCGGGCCAAGGGCACGGGAGAACTCCACGACCAAGCCCGTTCGGGGCGCCCGGCCATCTACTCCCACGAGCTGCGGCTGCGCATCGTGGCGTTTTACTGTCAAACCCGCCCGCTACCCGGCGCCGGAAGATGGACACTGAGATGGGCCGAGCGCCGTCTCGAAGCGGACCGTACCGTGGTCGGTGCGGCGCCCAGCAAGTCCACCTTGCATCGTATCCTGCAAAGCAACCGCTTGAAGCCGCACCAGTCCCGCTACTTCCTGCACATCACCGACCCCGACTTCTTCCCCAAGATGGAGCACCTCCTCGACCTGTACCGCAACCCACCCCCGAACCTGTTCTTCTTCGACGAGTGTCCGGGGATCCAGATCCTCGAGCGCCTGACCCCGGACCTGCGAACCGATCGGATGCGCAAACGCCTCGAGGAGTTCGAGTATATCCGTCACGGAACCCTCGACGTGCTCGCCTTCCTCCATCACGCCGATGGCAAGGTGTACCTCGAGTGCCAGGCTGACCACAAAACCGATACCTTGTTGGCGGTGTTCAGGCGCCATGCGAATCGGTTCCCTCCAACCGCGCCGCTCCACTACGTGATGGACAACCTCTCGTCCCATCGTGGGTATCCGTTGTGCCGCCTGGTCGCCGAGCTCAGCGCGGTCGCGTGTCCGCCAGCCCAACAGCTATGCACCACGGACAAGCGGGTCGAATGGCTCGCTCGGCAAGACAAGCGGATCGTCATTCACTACACCCCCTTCCACGGCTCCTGGCTCAACTGGATCGAATTCTGGTTTGGCATCATGGGCGCCAAGGTGCTCGGCGAATCGTTCGCCTCGCCCGACGCGCTCAAGGCGGCGCTCGAAGCATTCGCGGCTGAATGGAATACCCTCCTGGCCCATCCTTTCCAATGGTCGTACGACGCCGCTGGGCTGCACGACAAAGCAGTGAATCGCTTCACGACAATGCTCCGCGGCTCGGCGGCGCAAATGGAATTACGGATCCTGACCAAGCAGATGAGACTATTGACGAATCTGCTCAG
>JBHHUI010000685.1:0-2263 GCA_046753805.1 Anaerolineales bacterium | reverse complement strand
TCACATCGTCGAGGTCGATGGGGTTGCCGTACTTGTTGCGCGCGCGGGGAAAAATGGATGTGCCGGTGTGTACCATCACAGGCGCCCCGTATTCGATGCACTTCTGGTAAACGGTGGTCAGACCGCGCAGTTCCGGGTTGTACGTATACTCGTTCACATGGAACAATTGGTGCGGCGGATGGAGCTTGATGCCACGGATTCCAAGGTCGCCCAACAGGTGGTCCATTTCGGCGGCCACGTCGGCGTGACGGCGGGGATCGATCCCGCCAAACGGGAGCAGCCGCTGCGGGTATGCGGCCGCCATGTCGGCGGAATAGCGGTTGGCGTCTTCGGTGAACCCGACCACGTCCGGGCTGATGTAGTTAATCATGACGACTTGCTGAACGCCGCGCGCGTCCATGTAATCGACGAGGCGGTGTGGATCGCTGATCGTCGCGCGCACGTCGTCGAAGTCAGGACGGTTGGACATGCGTGCGGCTGCGTCGGGCAGCACCTGTCCCCACGGCATGATGTGAACGTGTCCGTCGATGACGGGATAGGGCGGGCGCGTCATGCGGCCTCCGTTGATAGCTGATCAATCGCCGCCGCCAGGTAGCGCGCGCGCAGCCCGTGATACGTGGGCGCGGAGCGCCGGATCCATGCCAGCGCGCTGCCGCTCAGTTGCTTCTTCGCAACCGCCGGCGCGCCCGCCGCGAGCATGCGCGCCGGGATCGTCACGCCCTCGCCGACGACGCTGCCGGCCGCCACCATGACTTCTTCGCCGATCTCGGCCCGCTGCAACACGACCGCGTTCATCCCCACTACGCTGCGCGCGCCGATGTGACAACCTTCCAGCGTTGCGCCATGTCCGATGGTTACGTTTTCGTCGAGCGTTGTAAACGCGCCTTCATTCACGTGAATGGTTACATTGTCCTGCACGCTGCACCCCGGCCCAATGATGATCGTGCCGTGGTCCGCGCGCAGCACTGCGCCAAACCAGATGTTGGCGCCCGCGCCCACGCGCACATCGCCCAGCAGCGTCGCGTTCGGCGCGATAAAGACGTTCTCGGCGATCTGCGGGCGTTTGCCTTCGAATTCGATGATCATGGCATTAACGTCGGGAGCAGCAGAACGGATTCGATCTAACTAACGCACGCCAGGATGCGGCGCCCCGCCTGGTTTACCGTCCCCGGTATTGCGGTTTGCGTTTTTCGCGGAAGGCTTTTACGCCCTCATTGTGGTCTTCGGTTTTGATGAGGATGCTCTGCGCGAGACCCTCGACGGCGATGCCGCTGGTCTGGTCCACGTTGGCAATGGTGTTGAGCAATTTTTTCGCCATGCCGATGGCTTGCGGAGCGCGCTTGAGCAATGTGCGCGCCAGGTCGTAAGTCGCATCCATGAGGGTCTCGTGCGGCACGACCTTGTTGACCAACCCAATCGATTTCGCTTCCTCGGCTGGGATCATCGTACCCATCCAGATAAGCTCTTTGGCTTTGGCAACGCCGATTGTGCGTATGAAGCGGGCGCAACCGCCCACACCCGGGATCAGGCCGATGTAGTTCTCGCGGAACCCGAATGTGGCTGCTTCCGATGCAATGCGGAGATCGCAGGCCAGCGCCAACTCCAGCCCTGCGCCGGTGGCCGGGCCGTTGACGGCGCACAGCACCGGCTTTTCAAGGGCCTCCAGATCGTCGAAGAATTTGACCAGGCGGCGGCTGTTCGCCCGGAAGTTGGGCGTCAGCCAGTCTTGCTCGAAATGCGCCATGTCGCCGCCGGACGAGAAGCCCCGGCCAGCTCCGGTGAACACGACCAGTCGGATATCGTCGTTGTAGAACAGCTCGTCGACCAGCGCGGTAAAGTCCATCCGCATGTCCATGTTGACCGCGTTCAATACGTCCGGTCGGTTGAGCGTTACGGTGGCAACGCCGTCATTCAGATCAAAGAGTAGCGTCTTGAAACCCATCAGTCGTGGTTTGCCTCGGGTTCTTCATCATCCGTCCATCGAACGGCCTCAAAGACAGTATGGCAATTTTGGCAGTAAAACTGTGAGCCGATCAATGTTTGGCCGAAAAGTGAAAGCAGTTCGGAGTCGTGCGAGCCGCAGAACGCGCACTCGACGACCGGAGCGGGGGGCTTTGCGGGGTCAGGTTGCGTCATGATTCGTGGCGCGATTGAGGGAATTCACGACGCTGCACATCCCAGTCCGTCCACTCCAGCAGCGAATTTGGGACGGCGAGGCCGTGTTTCCGCATCAGGCTGCTGGCCTGATCCAGCCAGGCAGCAC
>JBHHUI010000684.1:0-2267 GCA_046753805.1 Anaerolineales bacterium | reverse complement strand
ATCCTGCGCCGGACGGCGATCGCGCGCGCCTACGCCACGGGGCTGGTCGAATTCATCATAAACGGCGACTGGAGCAGCGAGGCGTTCGGATTCATTCAGACCCGCGCCCGCATCCATGTGCGAGAGCAACTGCTCACCGACTGCATTAACACCTAGCAAATCCCCCTGCTATAATCGCTGTTCTCTCTGGAGGACCCCCTATTCGTGACAACTACTGACGCTTCTCATGCGGCTGCCCGACGGAGGCCGCTAGACTACCTCGGCCTCGTCATGCGTGGTTTTTTCATGGGCGCAGCCGACATTGTCCCCGGTGTTTCCGGAGGCACGATGGCTTTCATCCTCGGCATTTATGAGGAGTTGATTACCTCGATCCGTGCGGTCGATTCCCAACTGGTGCGCAAAGTGCTGCGCCTTCATATCAGGGAGGCCCTGAGCACTTTTCCATGGCAATTCCTGCTCTCAGTCGGAATCGGCGTCGGGCTGGCGATCCTGACGCTGGCACAATTCCTCGAAAACCAGTTGGAACTCCATCCCAACCGGGTTTGGGCGTTCTTCTTTGGGCTTGTGTTGGCTTCAGTCGTCATCGTGAGCCGCGCCGTGAGCCGATGGCGCGCCGCCACATTCGGCGCGGCGATCGCGGCGGCCATCGGCGGCTATGTGCTCGTGGGCGCCGTGCCGGTGCAGACGCCCGAAGCGCCGTGGTTTCTCTTCCTGAGCGGTGCAATTGCCATCTGCGCAATGATCCTGCCCGGCATTTCCGGCGCATTCATCCTCGTCCTGCTGGGCAAGTACCAGTATGTGCTGGCCGCCGTCAACAACCGCGATATCTTGACCGTGGGGCTGGTCGGACTCGGCGCCGGATTTGGGATTGTGACCTTCGCGCGCGCGCTGAACTGGCTGTTCATTCATCACCGCGACGTGACGGTTGCAGCGCTCACGGGCCTGATGATCGGCTCCCTCCGCAAAGTCTGGCCCTGGAAAGTAACGCTGCAGACGACGATCGACCGCCACGGCGAGATTGTTCCGCTCGTACAAGCCAATATCCTGCCGGCCGCACTCGACGGCGAAGTGTGGTTTTCGATTGGGCTGCTGACGCTGGGAATTGTGGCTGTACTGCTGCTCACATGGGCAGCTGGACGCCGCCGGCCCGCAGCAGAGGCCGCTTTGACGGGTTAAATCGGACCTCGGAGATTGCGCGATCTCCGAGGTCTTTTGGGTCAGACTGGCTCCAGCACCGGCTCAGCTTCGCGGGCCGCCGACAGAGATTCGTAGGCGCGTTGCCGTTCGTGGCGGAATTGGTTGGCGTACAGGCGATAGTAGTGCCCGCGCCGGCGTAACAGTTCGGCATGCGAACCCATCTCTTTGATGCGCCCCGCCTCTATCACCAGAATGCGGTCGGCGCGCCGGATGGTGGACAGGCGATGCGCGATGACGATGCTGGTCGTGGCGCCGAGCAGCGCGTGCATACCCTTCTGGATAAGCGCTTCAGTGATGGTGTCCACTGAACTCGTGGCCTCGTCCATGATGAAGATGTCCGGCTGCGCCAGGATTGCGCGCGCCAGGCTGATAAGTTGTTTCTGCCCGACCGAGAGCAAGGTCCCTCCCTCGCCCACCTCCGCTTCATATCCTTCCTCAAGTTGTTCGATGAAGTCGTGCGCGCCCGCGAGTTTGGCTGCAGCCGTGATGTCGTCATCGGATGCATCCAACCGGCCATAGCGAATATTCTCGCGGATTGAACCGGAGAACAGGTGCGGCGTCTGCAGCACTACACCCAAGCGCGACTGGATGCTGCGCTGCGACAGGCTGGTATAGTCGCGCCCGCCAAAGAGAATGCGCCCGCGCTTCGGCTCGTAGAACCGGCAGAGCAGGTTGACGATGGTGGACTTTCCACCGCCGGTCGGCCCAACCAGGGCAATCGTCTCCCCGGCTCGGATGTGTAGGTTGAACGCCTCCAATACCGGCTTGCCGCGTTCGTAGTAGAAATCTACATCCTCGTAGACGATCTCGTCGCGCAACGAATCGAGCGCGACGGCGTCGGGAGCATCCACCACCTGCGGTGTGGTATCGAGCAATGAGAAGATGCGTTCAGCAGACGCAATCGCGCGCTGCATCTCGGCGTACACGCGCGCCATTTCCTGGATGGGGAATAGCATGAACGTCACATACGTTACGAAGGCCTGAATGCCGCCGATAGTCAGCCCGCCGGCATTCACTTGTAGGCCGCCGTACCAGGCAATGCCGCCCACCGCGAACGCGCTGATGATCTG
>JBHHUI010000683.1:0-2268 GCA_046753805.1 Anaerolineales bacterium | reverse complement strand
CGGTCCCGATCGCGACGCAACGCAACGGATCTTCCTGCGTGGTGTATTTGACACCGGTTTCCCTGGAAAGCTTGGTGCTTATCTTATTGAGCAGCGCGCCACCGCCGGTGAGGTAGATGCCATCCTCATAGATATCCGCGGCAAGCTCCGGCTCGATTTGTTCGAGGGCGATTCTGACTCCATCGGCGACGCGCGCCAGCATGCCGCAACCGCTGGGACACAGCAGGCACACCGTGGGGACGATGAGGTCCTCCAGCGAGGTCTGCAGGCTCGGCGGTGCAGCGGCCGCCACCGCGAGGTTTGAAAGCACGCCGCGCGCGGTGCCGAGCAGAGCGGCGGAACCGCCCACGGTAGCGGAAAGTTTTAGAAACTGTCGTCGGGTAAGAGGTTTGGCAGCCATGGTTAATTCCCGGAACACCTGGGGGCGTTGGAGGTGGGATCGCAGACGAAATCAGCGGCCGGCAGCGGGAGGCTGTCCGGCAGCGGCTCGATGCGGCCGAAAGAAATCCCGGCCACGAATTCCACCAGCGCCTGCAACTGGTCGTCGGTGAACTGCCCCGCAAATGACGGCATGCCGCTGCGTTCGCGACCCCGTAACACCGTGGACTCGATTTTCGTTTCGCTCAACCCGGCGTCAGTCAGGGCGCGGCCAAAGAGGCCTTCACCCGCAAAGCCGTGACAGCCGGCGCAGGCCTGGTCGTACAATTCAGACCCCTCCGTGACGCCCGGCGCGATGAGCAGGTTCTCAATTTGCGGTACCGCATCCGGCCGCCCTTGTGCAGACCACAACATGCCGCGTAGCGTTCGCGGGCCGCCGCCGCCGGGGTTGACGTGGCAGGTGGCGCATGGCTCGCCCGTGCGCTCGGCGAACTCCGGCAAGGCGTGCGCCGTCTGCTCGCCCATAAGGAGGCCCGTCACCACCAGCACGGCGACTGCCAGCCCGCCCAGGAACATCCATTGAAACGCGCGTAAAACAATAGCTTTCATCACAATTCGCTCGGAGACCACGCCCGGCACGTAGAAAGTGCCGGGCGTGGTACTCTCAGTCGTCCTATTCGCCCGGAAGTGATTGGGCGTGGCTAGTCACGTCAAGAATGTCCTGCAAGCTCCAGCCGAGGTTCAAACCAGACGGCATGTGTTCGCCCGGCTGTCCAAAGGAGGCTTTGTTGTGGAACTCCCAGGGATTATCAGCCGCGACCGAGCCAACATATTCCGGCGGCTCATCCGTCCCTTCGTGGAAGTCGATCTCGGTGCCATCGTCGCCGTGACAAGTGCTGCAGACGCTTTCGTAAAGTTCCTGCCCATGTCCAGCATCACCGCTGACAGTCTTGTCAGCATTGATGTAGTCGCCCTTGTCGATCATGCCCTCCTGAATGAAGGCTACAAACATGTTGAACTGATCTTCGTTGAGATAGCTGGAGAAATCGTGGTCAGCATTGGCCGTGCCATCCAACCAGGAAATGATTTCTTCAGCCGACATAGCGCTGGCATCGAAGATGCCGGGGAAGCCGGTCATGTGCGAGCCGGAACTATAAACGCCGTCCGCGCCCTTGTAATCCCAGCCGTGGCATTCTTTGCAGCGCCAGGTATCCGCGCCGCTGCGGGTGTTGCTATCCTGAGTGGCCCAGAGCGGCATTTCGGTCGCGGGAGCATCCGCCCCAATCGCCTTCATCCAGTTGTCATACAGACGACCGCCCTCAGCCACAGGAGATGTAGCCGGTACGGTTTGCAGATAGGCCAAAATGTCAGCAAGGTCCTGGTTGGTAAAGCCGATGTCCAACCCAACGGGCATATCTTCCTCGCCGGGTTGACCAAAACGAGCTTTATTCAAGAACTCCCAGGGGTTATCCCGGGCAATGGTGGGCGCGTACTCGGGCTCAGCTTCGTCATGGAAGTTGATCGCCAGACCTTGCGGGCCGTGGCAATCTGCACAGTTGTCGCCGAAGAGGGCTTCACCATTGGCGGCATCGCCGCCGATAGCGGACTTGTCATCGTAATTGACAATTTCCGCATCGTCGTATAGCTCGCTACCGATAAAGAGCGCCAGATCGGTGAGAGCCTGTTCGTCCATGACAGAAGAAAAATCGTGGTCGGGGTTGGTCTCGCCTTTGAGCGCAGCCAGCGCAGCGTTGGCGTCGCCCGACAGTTGAAACACGCCCGTGAAGCCGGTTTTGTGCGAACCGGAACCGTACGCGCCGTCCACGCCCTTGTAATCCCAGCCGTGGCATTCCTTGCAGCGCCAGGTATCTTTGCCGCTGCGCCCGTTGC
>JBHHUI010000682.1:0-2275 GCA_046753805.1 Anaerolineales bacterium | reverse complement strand
AGCGTCATCAATTTGCGCCATCAATTTGTACAACTGGACGAAATTAACCGGCGTTTACTGGTTCTACTGGACGGCAAACGCAACCACGCGGAACTACTCGAAGGGTTGCGCGCGTGGCACACCGAAGGCCTCATCGACATTCAGGACGAAGACGGTTCGACGCTGGAAGACGCCACACTAATCTCAAAAGCGCTGGAACAAGTGCTGCGCATCCGACTGGAGCGGCTCGCACAGGTCGGGCTGCTGGCGCGCTAAAGCCCCCCATGACGCGGCCGGCAACCACACTTCGATTCGTTCCGAAGCCTGCTCCATCGGGTGTTATTATTTACGAGTCTGTTCTCTTTTAGGAGGCGTGAGCGCTATGCGCGTTGGATACATTGGTCTGGGAATCATGGGCAAGTCTATGGCCCGCAACCTGATGAAAGCCGGGTACGACCTGGTGATTCATAATCGGAGCCAGGGCGCCGTCGAAGAATTAGTCGGCGCTGGCGCGGTACGCGCTGCTTCGCCGCGCGAAGCGGCGGCGGCAGTGGACGTTGTCTTCACGAACTTGCCGGACTCGCCCGACGTCGAACAGGTGGCGCTCGGCCCCGACGGCATCATCGCCGGCGCACACGAGGGATTGATCTTCGTGGACAACTCCACCATCAAGCCAGCCGTCGCCCGCCACATCGCCGGGGAACTGGACAAACAGGGCGTGCAGAGCCTGGATGCGCCGGTGAGTGGGGGCGATATTGGCGCACGCGACGGTACCCTTACCATCATGGTGGGCGGGCCGCAAGATGCGTTCGAAGCCGTACTGCCCCTCTTTCAGGCGATGGGCAAGTCCATCACCCTCATCGGCGGCAACGGCGCGGGGCAGCTTGCCAAAGTTGCCAACCAGATCATGGTCGGCGCGCAGATGGTTGCCATGGGCGAATTGCTCATCCTGGCCCAGAAAGCCGGGGCAGACCCTCGCAGGGTCGTCGAAGCCATCAAAGGCGGCGCAGCGCAGTGCTGGACGCTGGACGTAAAACCAGAGCGTCTTTTCGCGGGCAACCGGCAGCCGGGTTTTAAGGCGCACATGATGGCGAAGGATCTGAACATCGTACTCGACACCGCCCGCGAGTACGGCGTACCCCTACCGCAGACCGCCGTGAGCCGCCAGATGTTCGAAGCCATGCTGGCAATGGGGCTGTCCGATTTCGACAACTCCGCCGTGGTCGCCGTAGTTGAGCAGCTCGCCAACACCCGACTGCAAGAATCGTGACCGCCGGGGCGCTCGCAGGGAAAATCTGCCTCGTGAGCGGGGCAACTTCGGGAATTGGCGCAGCGGCTGCGCTCGGGCTGGCGCGCCACGGCGCGCGTGTTTTCATTGTCGGGCGCAACCGGGCGCGCGGCGAAGCTACACTCGCTCGCATTCAGTCGGAGACGGGCAACCCAGACATCGAACTGCTGCTAGCCGATATGTCGGAGCAGCGTCAGGTACGCGCGCTGGCTGCAGATATTCGCGCGCGCACATCCAAACTGGATGTACTCGTCAACAACGCCGGCGCGTTTTTCCTGCGGCGCACACTTTCCGCGGACGGCATCGAGATGACGTTCGCTCTGAATCACCTGAGTTACTTCCTGCTCGTCAACGAGCTGCTCGACCTGATTGGCCCGGCCGCGCCGGCGCGCATCATTAACGTGGCCTCCTCGGCGCATTACAATGGCCGACTGGATTTTGGCAATCTGCAGCTCACGCGCGGCTACGGCGGCATGCGCGCCTATGCGCAGTCAAAGCTCTGCAATATTTTGCACGCGCGCGAATTGGCAAGCCGCCTGGCAGGTACCGGCATCACGGCCAACGCACTGCATCCCGGATTTGTCCACACACGCATCGGCCAGAATAATGGCATCCTTGTGCGCATCCTGGCGCGGCTCATCTTCCGGTTCGGTCGCACACCGGAACAGGGCGCCGACACCATCGTCTATCTCGCTACTGACCGCGATGCTGGAGCGTACAGCGGGAAGTATTTTGTGGACCGCAAGCCCGTCCCGCCCACCGCGCAGGCGCTGGACGCAGAGTTGGCAAAGAAGTTGTGGGCTGTGAGCGCCCAACTCACGGACAGCGACTTGCCGGAGTTTTAAGGGCGCCATTGGCGTGCCGGCTCACCCGGTCCGTTGAAGACTCAGCCGCTGCCGTCGCCATTTGACAAATCCCCGAAGCGGTTAGGAGTTTCGCAATTTGGAAGCCAAAACGCTGGCTGCGTAGGCGTTGAGCCTGTCGAAACGCCGTATCGAAGCCCGTTTT
>JBHHUI010000681.1:0-2281 GCA_046753805.1 Anaerolineales bacterium | reverse complement strand
AGGTCGCGTGGGCGCACGAGCTGCCGGCCGAAATCGTCGATCATGAA
The DNA here is from genome assembly GCA_046753805.1 of Anaerolineales bacterium. Taxonomy (GTDB): domain Bacteria; phylum Chloroflexota; class Anaerolineae; order Anaerolineales; family JBHHUI01; genus JBHHUI01. Next base: position 2,234 of record JBHHUI010000681.1, on the reverse strand, counting down.
CATGCCGCCGTTGGCCTTAACCTGGTACGGCGCTTCGTAATACTTGTTGACGTCGTCAAACACGAGGTCAAGGCCCGCCAGCGTCAACTCGCCGCCGACCATGATGAAGGGACGCTTAATGCGGATCCAGCGCGGGTCGGCTTTGGGGCCGGGTTTCAGCGTACCCGTGCCCGGCGAGGTCGCATCGTCAGTTTCCGCCAGTACGTGATTGACCGTATCGTAGAGCTTCACAACCTGCCCGTCGATGTCGATGGCGTAGGGGATGTACATCGTGTCGGACAGGATCATGCGGCCAATCGCGCCCGCAATGGTCGTCTTGCCGTTACCGGGAGGACCATACATGAACATGGAAGTGCCGGAGTTGACGGCCGGCCCTATGCGGCTGAATGTATCATTTGACAATACCAGGCTCGACAGCGCCCGCCGCATATCCACCTCGGTGACGGTCGGGCGCGCCATCGACTGTTTGCGAATCGCATCGTTGTAGACCTGGATCGGAACCGGCGCCGCTCCGGCATACTGGCTGCGTTCCAACGCTTCGCGGGCGCGCACGTTGCCCGCGCCCGTGATGGCGTACTGGTAGGCGCCTTCGCCGAATCCGCCGGCGCCTTTGACCTCGACCAACTTTTCGCGTTTGAGTGTTTCCAGCAGCCCGTCCACGATGCCGACGTAGGGCAGCGCCGCGCGCTCGGCGACTCGAAAGCCGGTCATAGCCCCGCCGTAGTACAGGATCTTGAGCATCAGGTCCTGCAGCCAGAGCGTGTTCAGCCCAGTGTCCTGGATTGAACCAATGGGCGCGGGCGTAAACGCACCGCTGCGTCTGGCCGGCGTCGGTTGCGCAGGGCGCGCATCGCCGGTACGGGAGGTGCCGACCCGGCGGCGGCCAGTTCTAATGGTTGGGCGCGTCATGATTAGGCTCTCCCAGCGGCGCTAACAAAAGGGATGCATCAAGACCCGGAAAGCGCCTCGCCGATGCGAAGCACTTCGTCAAATGAATTATAGCAATGCAACGAGGCGCGTAAAAATCCCTCCCGCGCCGCTGTTTTGATCTTGCGTGCGTTGAGTAGATCGAAACTTGCCTGGGGATCATCCACTTTCCACGTTACGATGTGTGCATGGCGCGCCGGATCGCGCGGGGTGAGGATCTCATAACCGCGGGCGTCCAGGTCGTCCATCAGGGCATCCGCGAGTTGCGTCACCCAGGCATCGATGTTGGCAATGCCCAGGTCCAGCAGCATGCCGAGCGCGGCATTCAAACCAGCCTCGCCGACCACATTTGGCGTCCCCATCTCGTACCGGCCGGCCTCCGGTCGCAGCTCCCAGTGATAGTTCGTCCATTCAAGGTAATCGGTCACGCTCATGCCGCCCAGCAGCACTGGCGACAGTTCTTCGAGGCGATCGCGCCGAATGTATAGGAACCCGATCCCCGGCGGCCCGAGCAACGACTTCATGCCGCCCGTAGACAGGAAATCGATTTGCATAGCCCGCACGTCCATGGGCACATGTCCAAGCGATTGGATGCCGTCCACGACAAACAGAATATCGTGAGACCGGCAATAATCACCCAGCGCCCGCAAGTCTGTGCGGTGCCCGGTGAGGAATTCAACCGAACTGACGGCTACCAGCGCGGTGCTGGAATCGGCATGTTCCTCCAGCCGGCGCAGCGTCAACCCACCGTTGTCAGGCGGCACAATGCGCAACTCGGCGTCGCTCCGCCGCGCAAGGCCCATCCACGGATAGACATTGGTTGGGAACTCCATGTCGCAGACGATAATGTTCGCCCCTGACTGCAGCGTCAGTCCGCCTGAGACAATACTCAAGCCGGTGCCCGTATTCTGTACAAGCGCGATCTCGTCCGGCGTGGCGTTGACGAGGCTGCCGATGCGTCCGACCAACTCTGCATGGAGCGACTCATAATAATCGGTCTCAAAAAACGCTGAGCCGTTGTCACGGATGGCGGCAAGCATATCCATCTGCGCGCGATGGACCGGCTCGGCCAGCGGAGAGATGCCCGCGTGGTTGAAGTAAGCCCATTCTGATGCAATCGGAAACTGGGCGCGAATGGCTTCCAGGTCATAAGACGGTTGCGCCAATCGGGCCGGTGGTTCGACAAGTGCCATGAGTACCCCTGACTTGCAGTGTAGTGGCGTAATATAACATAGAACTAACTGAAGCTATTAATGTACGACACACCCTCTCCCCCCATCACCCTCTCCCGCTGGGCGGGAGAGGGT
>JBHHUI010000680.1:0-2283 GCA_046753805.1 Anaerolineales bacterium | reverse complement strand
GATTGTAAAGGCGACGACGATATCGGCCAACTCGGTGCGGTCGGCAGCCCGCAATGCGCGCTGCGCTTTGAGCAGGCCGCTATACATTTGCCACAGCAACAAGCCGAAGACGGCCAGGCCGAGCAAGCCGGTTTCCGCAGCCACCTGTAAATATAAGCTGTGAGGAGAGCGTGTACCACGGCGCGGGTCCAGCCCCAGCAACCGTGAATAGGTCTGGTAATGCGCCGGGTAGTTCCCCCAGCCCACGCCGATAATGGGGTGGTCGGCAAACATACGCCAGCCCACCGTCATCTCGCTCGTGCGACCGCGCAAAGAGGCCTCTGCGCGTACGTTGCCTCCCAGGAACGGGATACCCTCCTGTAGCGATGAGATGCGCGACGTGTATTCAGCCGGGATGAACGGCGCGACGGCCAGCACGACTACGAGAGATAGTAGTACGATCGCCGGGCGCGGAGGATGGCGCAAAAAGACCAGTGCTATCACCACGACCAGGCCTAGAAATGCGCCGCGCGAAAACGTAAATACAATCGCCAGCACGGTCACTGCGAGCGCCCACCCGGCCAGTACGCGCAACCAGATGCTACGTTCGTTCCACAGGCGATCAAACGCCAGCGGCACGATGACAAGCAATATCTGGCCAAAGGCGTTCGGGTTGGCGAGCGGACCGGAGATACGATAGTCGTTGGTTTGGCCGACGATGTGCAGCAGACCGGCGCGGCCGAAGCCCAGGAAATTGTTGTCGAATGAACCCGTGGCGTACTGAACAACGCCAATGGTTCCCAAAAAAATCCCCACGGCCAGCAAGACCCATACGACGCGCCGCAATGTCCGGCCGCGTTGCAGCAGCACAACGACCAGCACAGCGATGAGCATGTCTTTTACGTAGTCCGAGAGGACGGCTTGCGCGCGGTCTGTCTCGGCTGCGTAAAACAGCGAAAGCGCACCCACCACTCCATAGACGGCGAGCAGCGCCGCTGGGCGGACCCAGCCTGTGGGCCGCTCGCCGTGGAGCACTGCCCGCAGGACGACGATCCCGAGCAGGAACACGACGAAGAATTTTGCTACCGAGGGCGCCCCGTACTCTGCAACCGCCACATCCGACACACGCGAGTACGTGATAAAGACCAGCGCAAGCAGGCCCCATTCCAGCCGCGCGAACGTCGCCGCCGCCACGATGAGGCCGCCCGCCGCAGCAATGAGCAACAGCCCGCTGGAAGAGTGTGTGACCAGCAGGCCGACTGCCGCGCCGCCGAGGATGGCCTGAAACCCAAAAAGCAGGGATACGTACCCTGCTTTGGCCTTCGGTCGGGTGACGGCGTCGCCGGAAAGAGTCAGGGGAAGCAATGTCAAGACTTGCTGAATCCGTTCGAGTATACCGTCTCGAAGTCAGCCTCGTCGATCTCCGGGCGGGTTAGTTTCAGGAAATTAGCGCGGGCCGACTTAACGATTTCATCTTCGTTGTCCAGCACGGAGCGGCGGCGTTTGCGCAAGGCCGGCGGCTGCACGTGTACAGCCGGGGCCGGCAGCGCCGGTTGCGGGGTTTGGGTCGGCACGTGCTGCGGTTCGACGCTGTCTGTCAGGAACGGGTCCACCCGATACAGGATCAGGTTGCGCGTGTCCTGATCGGCCTGGTGCAACGCAACTTCGGTATGCCGCACCAGCGTCCGTGCAGGCTCCGGATGCTTGCGCACAGCCACGCCGATAGACGGTTCCAGGAGCAATACTTCACCGTCGTCCCCGACGTTGAACGGCTGCGACAGCGCCCTGAGAATGCGCCCAAAGGTAGACACGGCTGCCTCGGCAGGGGTGTTGGGCAGCATGACGGCTAACGTCGTATCGGCCCAGCGCCCCACGGCATCTGCGCCGCGCAGCTCGCGGTTAAGAATGCGGGTGGCTTCGCGCAATATCGAGCGTACGACTGGTTGTGGCAGGCGGTCGATAAGGCCATTCAGTCCATTGAGCCTGATCAGGCCCAGCGCCACGGTGTCGTCCGCGCTGCGGGACAGTTCTTCCTCCAACACCGTTCGGAACGAACGTGCTGTCAGCGCATTCGACGCCGGGTCGAGCGCCAGACGATTGCGCATGGCGGTGAAAGGAGTGCGGAGTTGCTCGCGCATCATTGCGAGCACAACGCCCAACGCCAGCCCCAGTGCGGTCGCCAGGCTCACATCCCGGACGGGCTGTGGGCTGATCGGGCTTTCGGGGACCTCGGCCGGCTCCAGGAAGTTGATGTTGTACACCTGGTACAGGCCGCTGATGTAATTGATGGAATGCTGTCCCAGT
>JBHHUI010000679.1:0-2292 GCA_046753805.1 Anaerolineales bacterium | reverse complement strand
CAGGGCCATGATGCGTTTCTCGCCGTCGTCGTGCATCGGCGGGCGGTACATAAATGTGGCCGGTTCGGCATCGGGCCGAAAGCGTCCGCGCGGCGGCACGATGCTCCAGCCGGTGAGGGCGCGCGCCGCCTCTTCGACATCACGCTGGGTGTAGCCGCCGTCCACACCCACCGTGTGCAGTTCCAGTAATTCGCGGGCGTAGTTTTCGTTCGGGTGCTCGCGGTTGCTGCTGGCTTGATCGAGATACGCCAGCATGGCCGGGCTGTGCGCAGACGCCCACAGGAGCGCCGGAAATGTGCCCAGCGCATTGGGCCGAATCACTTCGGCGTCGTCGATGATCTTGAGCAGCCCCGCCGGACCGGAGCGGATAAAAATGTTAAAGTGGTTCGTCCAAAAGTCCACGACCGATTCATACAACTGGCGCTCGCTGAAGCGCTGGCGCGCCAACGTTGCCAGCGCAAAGTCGCCTACCTGCCGGCCACGCTGTTCAGCTTCGAGTAGTTCCATTGGAGACTTGTGCAGTACATCGAAACCAGCCAGCAGCGCCGCCGCCCGCGAGTCGTCGATCGACTCCGGATTGAGTTGTTCCTCAATATAGGCTGCCAGCCCGATATCGCGGGCGTGCGCGAGTTGACCGGGCGACATCCCAAAACTCATGCGCCGCACGGTGTGTACGAGCAGCGCCTCGTCGCTGGCGACGGCCGGCGTGGGCCATGCGGTTGCAGTGGGCGCAACGTCCGTATGCGGCACATCCGTCTTCACGCCCGAAGGACTGCTTCCGCCGTCGAGTGTGCGGGTAGCGTCCCCTGTTGCCGGGCCATCATTGCCGTCACCCCAGAGCGCTGCACCCACCGGGCCGCAGGCCGCAAGCGCGGCCCACACAGCCGTCAGGCCGGAGGCGCGGACGAATTCGCGGCGCGTCATCGAAATCTGTTTCATCTACGCGTCCTTTCCACATTCATGTCACGATTCTGGAACCGGCGCGTTTTGCAACGGCCACCGGACGGTAAACTCCATGTAAAATGAGCGGCGCGAAGGGAACATAGAGACCACCGAGCAGATGCAGAGAGGCATAGAGAGAATTCAAAATCCAACTGTGGGCGGCACCCACCGGGTCTGGCCGGCGAAAACCTGCTTGTATCGGCGTCCGGCCGATCTGACGTTGCATTTGCTGCGAAGAGTTCTGTGTTAATTCTGAGTCGCACCTGCGATTGCAATGCTTGACACCGCTGCACCCATCAACCGGCTCCCCATCGCGGTCGTCGATGTCGAGACTACCGGGCTGCGCCCGGAAATCGGCGATCGCATTTGCGAAATCGCTGTATTGCGCGTGGAGACTGACGGCTCACGCACAGTTTTCGACACGCTAATCAACCCGGGCCGTCCCATCGATCCGGGCGCAAGCAACGTGAGCGGCATCTACGACGAAGACGTGATAGACGCGCCGCGATTCGGCGACGTTGCCGAGCACGTGGCCGAACTGCTCCGCGAGACTGTGCTGGTAGCGCACAACGCATCGTTCGACCTCGGCTTTTTGCAGGCGGAGTTCGCCATCGCGCGCCTTGAGCCGCCGTCGCCGGCGGTGGTGGACACGCTGCTACTGGCGCGGAATTTTTTCCACTTTCATTCCAATACGCTGGGCGCGGTCGCGCGTTCATTGCACGTGAAGGCTTCCGGGCTGCACCGGGCGGCGGCGGATGTCGACGTAACCTATGACGTCTTCCAGAAGATGGCGCATCGGCTCAACCGCGACTATGGCCTGCAAACTCTGGCCGAATTCCTGCACGCACAAGCAGCCGAATTCAGCCTGCGCGCGCCGCCACCGCCGCCCCGGCTGCCGGACGCGATCCGTGCGGCTGTGCAGTCCGGCGGCGACGTTGCCATTCGATACGCCAGCGGCGCTGCGACTACCGAACGTGTTGTGCGGCCCCTGTGGATCAATGCGAAATACCTGATCGCTCATTGTCACCTGCGGAACGCGCAGCGCACATTCCGGCTCGACCGCATCGAGGCAGCCTGGCATCCCGAGGCGGGCGATGAGCGGCGTAAATGAAGTAACCATGGCATAATCCCGTTTCACCGCCGAGCCGCAGATCGCACGCCCGGTGGAGCGAATGTCATCTCTGCGGCTGAACAGGTGACCCTGCGGACTCTGTAACCCGGCGGCTTATCTCCTATCTTCCTGCGATTGCAGACGCGCCTTAACCCCGAATTGCGCTGAACATCGAATATGGCCTCCTCCCCACAATCCAACACGGCTGCATACACTGCGCTTGGCGTCGGCATTCTGGT
>JBHHUI010000678.1:0-2296 GCA_046753805.1 Anaerolineales bacterium | reverse complement strand
GGATGAAAGGTCGCCGCAAGTACGTCGCCCGTCTCCACCAGCCGCGCGCGCTGCGGTATCTCATCCGGCGTCAGCCACTCGGTCGCAACCCCGAGGCGGTGCTGGAGTTCGACGTTGCGCCGGAAAGCCGCCAGGTCCTCTTCACGCGTGAGCAGGAAGAGGTAGCCGCACTTCCGCACGCCGGCCGGCTGGCCGGTCGTCTCTTCGAGCGCGTCGAGCATGGGGAGGCTGTGTTGCGACAGGCGGATGTTGACTTCGGTAGCGAACTGGTAGCGAATGCCGCCGGCGCACTTTCCGGTCGCGCCCTGCCCAAAGAAGGATTGCTTTTCCAGCAGCACCACGTCGGTGCAGCCGCGCGCCGCCAGATGGTAGGCTGTGCTCGCGCCCATGACGCCGCCGCCGATGATCACGACCCGCGCGGCGGGAGGAAGTTCGTCCATTTCGAATCTAGCGCCCGCTCAGAGCCGGCGCGCCGGGGCCGCCATCCCGGCAACCACGCGGGGCGCCGGAAAATACCCGATCGGGGTCGGACTTAACGTCACAATCACGATTGTATCCCCAGCGCGGCCAGCGCATCCGGCAGCAATAGCTGCGCCCACGCGGCGTACATCTTGCCAGACGGGTGCAGCCCGTCGCGAGCGATCAAAGCGGCATCAGTCGCAGCCGCACGAGCGGCTGCGGTCACGTCCACATAGCGCGCGCCGGCGGCGTGGGCCTGCCGTCGGTTGACGGCGTTGAATTGCTCCAGCGCAGCCCGGATGGCGGGCGGATCGTAATCTTGAGCGAACGGCATCACGCTGTAATCCGGGATCGAAATCACGATGAGGCGATCCGGCCGATCACCGGCGAGGGCAAGCGCTGTCTCCAACAGGCCGGCAAATCCGCGCTCGTAGGCATCGACGCCGTAACCACGGTACTGGTCATTGACGCCAATGAGCAGGGTAACGAGATCGTACGGTGGGTCGAGGCGCGCCATCGAAATGGCATCCGCAAGTTCGCCGGTCGTCCAACCGGTGACCGCCAGCACCATCGGCTCGGCGACTGCAAGGCCGCGTCGTTCGAGCAGACGGCGCAGATGCGACGGCCAGCGCTCCCCGGACGGGACTGCTTCGCCGAACGTGAATGAGTCACCGAGTGCGAGCAGACGTGTGGTCGAGTCCATTTCCGACGAAGACTAATCGGGCAGGCAATAGGACGCAGAGCAGGGGGTTAGAGCGTCACCGTCGTTCCCAACCCCAGACGTTCGGCTTCCGCCAGCGCAATGCCGGCGGCGACGGCATCCTGTACGGCCACGCCACACGACTTAAAATAAGTGATCTGGTCGTCGGAGGTGCGCCCGGGTTTCGTACCGGCCACAATCTCGCCCAGCTCGGCGTGAATGTGGTCTTCGCCGATGTCGCCGCTGTTAATAGGATGGATCAGGTCGCCCGCTTCCGCCAGGGCCGCCTCGCGCGCATCCACCACCACGAGCGAACGGCGCACAGTCGCCACATCCACTTCCTGCATTTCGGGCGTGAACGACCCGACGCCATTGATGTGCGCGCCGGGTTTCAGGTCCTGTCCGTCGAACACCGGCACGGATGACGTCGTCGCCGCGCAGATGATGTCGGCAGCCTGCACAGCCTGGCGCGGGCTGTTGGCAACTAGCACATCGGATGGCACACGACCCTGCCCGCCAACGTCCGTGGCAAACGCATCAGCGTGTCCGGGCGTCGGGCTGTAGACCCATACTTGCTCAATCGAGCGCACCGTGCAGACGGCTTCAAGCTGGGTGCGCGCTTGCGCGCCGCTGCCGAAAATGGCCGCCACCCGCGCATCCGGCCGTGCAAGCAGGTCGGTGGCCGCCCCGCTCCCGGCGCCCGTACGGATCGCGGTGAGCGATCCTCCTTCCATTAACGCAAGCGGCTGCCCGGTGGCCGCATCCAGCACCATCACAACACCGTAAATAATCGGCCGGCCGCGCTTTGGATTGTCGCCAAACACCGACACGACCTTCACGGCCAGCGTCCCGGCGCTGCCGCCCGTCTCGTCCGGAACGTGCGCCGGCATGAAGAGCGATACCCCATTGACATTGGGTACATCCACGCGGCTGCGCAGCGGCACAGCTGCCGCACCTGCCGAGAGCTGCCGGAAAGCGGTTTTCATGCCCTCCACCGCAGCAGCCATCGGCAGCGCCAGTTTCACGTCAGCGGCGGATAGTACGCGGATATTCATATTTACTCAGTGTGGTTCTGCGTTGCTTTGTGCTATGAGTCTACTGCAAAAAGGCAAAGTACAGGTGACTCGCTTTCAGTTG
>JBHHUI010000677.1:0-2296 GCA_046753805.1 Anaerolineales bacterium | reverse complement strand
TTCATGTTGACACGAGCAGTATTCGCGGGGATTTGGGGATTAGGGGATGAACACCTGGGATAGATATCCCCAAATCTCCTGATCCCCGCGCAATGTGACTTTGTCGAATTAGACTCATCCATCGTAGAGAGCCTGCGAGGGCGTCACGGCTGCCGTCTTGACGCTCCTACGGCGGCAGAGTAAAGTAGCGGCGTAGAATCCACACTGCAGTCCCAATCACGCAAGGAGGCCAGCCATGGCAATTGAGCGCGTTGCACTTTATCTGCAGGATGCGCACCCACTACAAGACGGCATCAAATACGCACAGTATGCAGAAGAGAAAGGCTTTGAGGCCGTCTGGCAGGCCGAGAGCCGGCTGGTGCGTGACGCGATCGTGCCCATGGCAGCGTTTGCGGCGACCACAAAGCGTATCAAGGTGGGTTCGGGTGTCATCAACAACTGGACGCGCAACATTGGGCTGCTGGCAGCGACGTATCTGACACTAGACGACCTTGCGCCCGGGCGCATCATCTGCGGGATCGGCGCGTGGTGGGACCCGCTGGCGGCCAATGTGGGCATCGAGCGCCGCAGGCCGCTGGCTGCCATGCGGGAGACGGTCGAGCTCTTGCGCCGGCTGCTCAACATGGAGAACGTGACGTATGAGGGGGAATTCCACCAGGTCAAGGGTATCGAGCTGGATGTCGTCCATGGCCGCCGCGAGCCGCGCGACGTGCAGATCATGATCGGCGGTACCGGCATGAAAATGCTGCAGCTCACAGGCGAGATCGCCGATGGAGCCGTACTCAATTATTGCGTTCCACCCGAATACAACGACCATGCGATTGAAAACCTGGAAATCGGCGCAAAAAAGGCCGGCCGCACGCTGGACGATATCGACCGGCCGCAATTAATCGTCTGCTCGGTCCACGAAGACCGCGCGCAGGCGATTCAGGGCGCCAAGTGGTTGTTGACGCAATACCTCGCGCAACAGCCTCACATTGCGAAGGCCTCCGGCGTAAGCGACGAGGTTGTGAAAAAAGTGCAGTCCATCATCGGCTGGCCGGCGACCAAAGAGCAAGTACAAGAGGCCATGGAATTCGTGCCCGACGACTTTGTCCTCCGCATCAGCGCCACCGGCACGCCAGACGAGGCGCGCGCCAAGGTACAGGAATACATCGATCGCGGCTGTACCTGCCCCATCCTGTATCCGCTCGGCGATCCCTACCTGATGATCGACACATTCGCGGTCAATTAGCGACGCCGCGCAATGACCATCCAGAAACAACCGAATTCGAGTCACTGTTTTGTCTGCGGGCTTCAGAATCCGTTCGGTCTGAGACTGCGGTTTTACGATAACGGCGTGGATGAAGTCTGGTGCGATTACACGATCCCCGAGCAATATCAGGGCTTTCCGGGGATTGCGCATGGCGGCATCGCGGCGGCTATCCTGGACGAAGCCTGCGGGCGCATCTCCATGATCGCTGATCCGAACCACTTCATGATGACGGCCAAGATGGAGGTGAAATACCGCCACCGGGTCCCGATCGAACAGCCCATCCGCGCCGTCGGCAAGATTGTCAAGCAGCGCGGACGGCTGGCGGTAGCGCGCGCCGAACTGCGGCTGGCGGATGGCACCGTGGCTGTTGAAGCCACGATGACGCTCGCTGATGTGCCGGACGAGTTTTTGCGCGCCGAAGAGGGCCTGTTAGACGCGCTGGGCTGGAAGGTATATGATTGAATTGGTAGGATTTCACCGCCAAATTACAAAGCCACTGCGAAACACTTTCCGTGCTTCGCGCCCTGGGGGCTTCGTGGTTAAGATATGACATCCAATCACCTGTTCGGCGAAGTGGACCGCCTCTCCCGCGAGGGACAATCAGTCGCTTTGTGCACCATCGTGCGCGCCCACGGCTCCGTCCCGCGACACGTCGGCAGTAAAATGCTCGTGCGCGCCGACGGCAGCATCAGCGGCTCCATTGGCGGCGGCGAGATGGAGAGCCGGGTGATCGCGACCGCGTTGGACGCCCTGCTCACCGGCGAGGGGCAGGTGGTGGAGTACCAGCTTGTCGATAGCAAAGCCGGCGACCCCGGCGTGTGTGGAGGGACGGTCGAAGTGTTCGTAGAGCCTATCAAGCCAGAACCGGCTTTGCTCGTCATTGGCGGTGGGCACGTCGGCGCTGCCCTCGTCCACCTTGGCAAGTGGCTCGGGTTTCGGGTGATGCTCAACGACGACCGGGCCGCGTTCTGCACGCCCGAGGCCGTGCCCGGCGCCGACGAATACATCGTCGGCAGCGTCGACAAGCTATTGGAGGCAAGC
>JBHHUI010000676.1:0-2298 GCA_046753805.1 Anaerolineales bacterium | reverse complement strand
CACGACGAAGTCAAATTCGGCCAAACCGGCTTTTTGGAAGAGCGTCTGGGGTGCGGACTGGGCGCCGGTGTTTGATTAAACGCCCCGGGCGTCAACGACTTTCTGTGCACTCATGGATTCCTCTGAGGAATGTGAGGATCGATTGCAGTTGGCGCATGCGGGCTAATTGGGACGCCGCACGCAGCTACTTTCGCTTGGCGGACTTCTTTTTAGGGGTTTTCTTCGCGGAACGTTTCTTCGTCGGGTTTTTGCGGGCGGACTTCTTCTTTGCGCCCGACTTCTTGCGGGCGGGCGCTTTTCTTGCCGTGGCGCGGCGGGGCTTCTTCGGCTTGGCCGTTTCGATCTCGACCGGCTCCAGATACGGCACGAGCACGTCAATCGCATCCTTTGCCGCCAGTGTGACCAGCCTTGCGCCACGCGCGGGCCGGCCGCGCCGGGGCGCGCTGCTGTACTTGATGACCTTGGCGCGGTTCTTTTCCGTGACGGCAGCCACGAAATTCGCGGCCGGCCCCACAGCCGCTCCGACCAACCGCGCCTTGCCAGCCATTTTCCACGCCTGCACGCCTTTGCCGTAACGCCCCTGGGTTGGGAACTGGTTCAGCGGCGTGCGCTTGCCCTTGCCGGCATCGTCCACCATCAACACATCGGCGCGCGGTCGCCCAGCCCCGGCTCCCAGCGGAGTCCGCAGGACTTCGGGACGGGGCGCGAGCGCCATGCTGACCACGCGGTCGCCATTTCCGAGCTTGATTCCCGCGACGCCCGAAGCGCCCAACCCCATCGGTCGCACTTCATCGCACTTGAAGCGGATGCTCATGCCTTTCTGGGTAAACAGCAGCACTTCGTCGTCGGCCGCGGCCACGCGCGCGCCGATCAATTGGTCGCCGTCGGCCACGTTGATCACGCCGAACGGGCGTGAGGAAGGCCCCGGCAAGTCGGCCAGACTCACATTTTTCACCATTCCGGCTGCCGTCGCCAGAAACAGGTTGGGGCCGGCGCCGTTGCTCTCAGCCGATACCGCTGCAGCGGGGATGGCGACGGCAGCGGTCACGCGCGCGGCGCTCTCCAGCGCGCTCACGGAGGCCCACGGCGCGCCGCGCCCGGGATCATCCGTGGACGGCAATGTGTGCGTCGAAAGCGCGGCCGCTCGGCCCTTTGCCGTGATGAGGTAGAGCGTATCGCGTGTTGTGGCGCGCACCACGGCCACGGGCGCCTGACGCCCGAGCTTAGGTCGTTTGCTCTTGGCGCGCGCGCGAGACACGCGCCCGTTGCGCGTGACGATGACCCAGACCTGCTCGTCCGGTACGAGATCCGCGGCGCGGACCGGCGCGTCTCCACCGGCGGAGACGATCTGCGTCCGCCGCGCGTCGCCAAACGCGCTCTTGATCTCGGTCAACTCGGCGGCGATCACATCGCGCATCTTCTTAGGCGACTTCAGCAATCCTTCCAGGTGCTTGACCCGCGCTTTCAATTCCTTGTATTCATCCTGCAGTTTGCGCTGCTCCAACCGGGCGAGGCGCTTGAGCGGCATATCCAAGATGGCGTTGGCCTGCCGCTCGGTGAACCGGAAGCGCTTGCGCAGCTTGGTACGCGCTGTATCGGTATCGCGCGAACCACGAATGATCTTGATGACTTCGTCGAGGAATTTGATCGCTTTGAGTAAACCCTCGAGAATGTGGGCGCGTTCTTTCGCTCTGGCCAGGTCGTGCTCACTCCGGCGACGCACCACCTCCATGCGATGTTCGAGGAACACTCGCAGCGCCTGTTTGAGCGTGAGCATGCGCGGCTCTCCGCCCACGAGCGCCAGATTGATAATGCTGAAGGTGCCCTGCATGGGTGTGACTTTGTATAGTCGGCGCAGGATGATATCGGGCGCAGCGGTGCGCGCCAGCTCGATCACGATGCGCAATCCCTGTCGGTCCGATTCGTCGCGCAGGTCGGTGATGCCTTCCACGCGCCCCTCACGCGCGAGATCGGCCACACGCTCGATGAGCGAGGCTTTGTTCGTCTGGTAGGGCAGTTCCGTAATGATGATGCGGCTGCGTCCCCGGCTCATCTCCTCGACGTAGGCTTTAGCCTGCACGGTAATCTTGCCGCGCCCGGAACCATAGGCCACGGCGAGCGGGTCCTCCCCTTCCGGCAACACGATCAGCCCGCCCGTCGGGAAATCCGGGCCGTGGATGAACTTCATCAGGTCTTCGATTTGGACGTTGTTCAACTTGGTCCAGCGCTGCAACATATACACGAGCGCGTCGCAGACTTCACTCAGATTGTGCGGCGGGATTGAAGTGGACATGCCCA
>JBHHUI010000675.1:0-2308 GCA_046753805.1 Anaerolineales bacterium | reverse complement strand
TAAAGAATATGTAATAACGGAGGCGGACGGCGGCACCAAGATTATCCAGGGCGACAACTTCACAGGCGCGTTCCTCAACAGCATGACGGTGACCATTCCGGCGACGGTAATCCCGATCTTGATTGCTGCATTTGCCGCGTACGGCTTCGCCTGGATGAATTTCCCCGGGCGGCGCACCATCTTTATCATGGTCGTGGCGCTGCTGGTCGTGCCGTTGCAGATCGCGCTGGTGCCGATCCTACGCGACTACGTAAAGCTCGATCTCAACGGGACGTTTCTGGGCGTCTGGCTCGCGCACACCGGCTTTGGTCTTCCGCTGGCCACTTACCTGCTTTACAACTACATCAGCAGCCTCCCGCGTGACCTTCTCGAATCAGCCTTCATCGACGGCGCCTCGCATTTCACCGTCTTTACGCGCCTGATCTTGCCCCTTTCGATCCCGGCGCTGGCGTCGTTTGCAATCTTCCAGTTCCTATGGGTATGGAATGACTACCTCGTCGCCCTGGTATTCATCGGCGCAAAGCCGGATGTCCAGGTTCTGACGATGCGTCTGGCGGAGATTGTTGGCTCGCGCGGTTCCGACTGGCACCTGCTCACCGCTGGCGCCTTCGTGTCGATGATCCTCCCGCTCACCGTCTTTTTCTCACTGCAGCGCTACTTCGTGCGTGGCCTGCTTGCGGGCTCGGTGAAGGGATAGAGATTCAGGACTGCCAGGTTTCCAAATCCAGTCGGTTCTATTCCTCATTATCGGGGCGGGTTCGCATCGTTCGCGCCCCTTGTTGTTGCCCATGATCCAACTGGCTTTTCCCGACGATTTCATCTGGGGGGCAGCAGCCTCCGCATTTCAGATCGAAGGCGCCTGGAACGAAGACGGCAGAGGCGAAAGCATCTGGGACCGCTTTGCACACCGTCCGTACAACATTGTGAGCGGCGAAGACGGCGACATCGCGTGCGACCACTATCACCGCATGCCGGAAGACGTCGCGTTAATGCGCGAACTCGGCCTGCGCGCGTATCGCTTCAGTATCTCGTGGCCGCGCGTGCTGCCCTCCGGGACCGGGACGGTAAACGCATCCGGGTTGGACTTCTACGACCGCCTTGTCGATACGTTGCTGTCTGCAGACATCCGGCCGCTGGCGACGCTCTATCACTGGGATTTGCCACAGGCGCTGCAGGACCGCGGCGGCTGGGCACATCCGGAGATCGCCCATTGGTTTGCCGATTATGCTGGACACGTTTTCGAACGGCTCGGCGACCGCGTCACGTTGTGGGGCACACTCAACGAGCCGTGGGTCATGGCGTTCCTCGGCTATGCCCACGGCGCGCACGCGCCGGGCATCTGCGACCACTCGCAAGCGTATCAGGCCGCACACAATCAGCTCCGGGCGCATGCCCGGGCCGTGCAGGTGTTCCGCGACGGCGCCCATTCCGGGCAGATCGGCATCATCCTCGATCTGAATCACTTCGTCCCGGCGAGTGACGCGCCGGCGGATGTGGACGCCTGCCGCCGCGCGCAGCTAGAATTCCACGATTTATTTCTCGAACCGTTGTTCCACGGGTCTTACCCGCAGGAACTGATGGAATGGATTGGGCCGCACCGGCCGGACATCGCGCCGGGCGACATGGACATGATTCGCGGGTCGCTGGACTATCTGGGGGTGAACTACTACCGCACTGAGTTGGTGGCCTACGCGCAAGATGGGGGAATGCTCAAGACCAAATTCGAGCCTTTATCAGCAGCGGCTTTCGGGCTGACCGAGATGGGATGGGGGATCAATCCGTCCGGGCTGGCAGCGGTATTGCTGCAGGTCACCGATCGTTTCGACACTCCTACTCTCCTGGTGACCGAAAACGGATGCGCGCTGCGGGAGACGCCGGATGCGCACGGCTTTGTGCATGACCCGGGCCGCATTGCTTACCTGCGCGAACACCTCCGGGCTATCCATGCCGCCATCGAGCGTGGCGCGGATGTGCGCGGCTATTTCGTGTGGAGCCTGCTCGACAATTTCGAATGGACGTGGGGATACACGCAGCGCTTCGGCATCGTGCGCGTGGATTACGACACGCTCAGACGCATCCCCAAGCATAGCGCACTGTGGTATCGGGACGTGATCCGCAGTAACAGCCTGAACGAGTAAAGCTTTCCACAACGCAATGTCGCAAAGGCGCCGAAACGCGAAGCCGACACGAATCCCATCGCGAAGATTCGAAAGAACTACCCTCTGTGTTCGGCTGCGCCCCCTTGGTTAGAAAGTCTGTCCGGCATATCAAGCGCCCTGCGATTGACTACTCACTACCAAACTGTTCA
>JBHHUI010000674.1:0-2316 GCA_046753805.1 Anaerolineales bacterium | reverse complement strand
GTGCAGGCGCTCCGGCATTTCATCCAGCACATCGATGGTGCTGAAGTCAAGCTCGGTGAACATGTGCGGCAGCCGCACCGTGGCCGGCAGGCGCGGTTTTGGGGGGCGCGGCGGTACCGGCTTGCGGAGCGGTTTTGTTTCGAGCACGCGCCGGCGCAGGATGCGCCCGTCGAATGACATGCGCCCGACATATTCCCCGAGTACCGAATAGACGTCGCCGGTGCCGGCTTCCACCCAGCCGATCCATTCGCCGGAGAGGTTGAAAATGTATCCTTCGTAATAGTACGCCTCGTGATCGCCGCGTGTGGTGTATAAAGGAACGAACTCGCTCATGTGAATCTCCCACAAGACCTCTGAGGATTGGTAAACCTCGGAGGTCTTTCACTGTCGTTTTTCAATCTTCGCCCACGTATCGCGCAATGCTACCGTGCGGTTGAAAACAAGCCGCTCCGAGGTCGAGTCGTCCGAATCCACGCAGAAGTAGCCCGTACGCTCGAACTGGAAGCGGGCGCCGGGTTCCGCCCCGGCGAGGCTTGGCTCCACCTTCGCGTTCGCGATCACTTCCAGTGAGGCCGGGTTGAGGAACTCGGTAAAATCCTTGCCCGCATGGCCGACCGGATCCGGCACAGTGAAGAGCCGGTCGTACAGGCGCACTTCGGCGTCCAGCGCGTGCGCCGCCGATACCCAGTGGATGGTGCCCTTCACTTTGCGGCCATCGGGCGCGGAACCGCCGCGCGTCTCCGGGTCGTACGTGCAGTGCAGTTCGACAACCTTTCCAGCATCGTCTTTGACGACCTCCGTGCATGTGATGAAGTAGGCATAGCGCAGCCGCACTTCGCGCCCCGGCGCCAACCGAAAGTACTTCTTCGGCGGGTCTTCGCGGAAATCGGCCCGGTCGATGTAGAGCACGCGCGAGAACGGCAGCATCCGCGTGCCGGCCGACTCGTCTTCCGGGTTGTTGATGGCTTCCAGTTCTTCCACCCGGCCGGCGGGATAATTTGTGATGACGACCTTGAGCGGACGCAACACGGCCAGCACGCGCGGCGAGCGTTTGTTCAGGTCGTCGCGCACCATATGTTCCAGCAGCGCGACGTCGACGACGTTGTAAGACCGTGCAATCCCGACGCGCTCCTGGAACGCGCGGATGGCTTCCGGGGTGTAGCCAGCGCGCCGGAGTCCGGCAATCGTTGGCATGCGCGGGTCGTCCCAACCGGCCACGTGGCCGTCTTCCACCAACTGGATTAGCTTGCGCTTGCTCGTAATGGTGTGGCTCACGTTGATGCGCGCGAACTCGATCTGACGCGATACGAAGATCCCCAGCTTCTCAATCAACCAGTCGTACAGTGGGCGGTGGTCGGCGAATTCCAGCGAGCAGAGCGAATGGGTGACGCCCTCGATTGAGTCGGCCTGGCCGTGTGCAAAGTCATACATGGGGTAGATGCACCAATCGTCGCCCGTGCGATGGTGCGTGGCGTGCAGGATGCGATACAGCACGGGATCGCGCAGGTTCAGGTTCCCGGAAGCCATGTCGATCTTTGCCCGGAGCACGCGCGCGCCGTTCGGAAACTCGCCCGCGCGCATGCGCGCGAACAGGTCGAGATTCTCCGCAACGGACCGATCTCGGTACGGGCTATTGCGTCCCGGCTCCGTCAACGTGCCCCGGTACTCCCGGATTTCATCCGCCGAAAGGTCATCGACGTAGGCGTTGCCATCTTTGATGAGTTTGACGGCAAATTCGTAGAGCTGCTCGAAATAATCGGAGGCAAAGACCACCGCACCCCACTTGTAGCCGAGCCAGGCGATGTCGGCCTGAATGGCGTCGACAAATTTCTGTTCCTCTTTGAGGGGGTTGGTATCGTCGAAGCGCAGGTTGCACACGCCGCCGAAGTCCTCGGCAATACTGAAATTGATGTGGATGGCCTTCGCGTGCCCGATGTGCAGCCAGCCGTTCGGCTCGGGCGGGAAACGTGTCTGCACGCGGTCGTAGCGGCCGGCGGCAAGGTCTTCTTTGATGGCGTCGCGGATGAAGTCGGTGGTTTCGGTCATGAGTGATGAACCTCGCCCCACCCCTCTCCTGCCGACAGGAGCGGGAAGGGGCAGCGGCGTCAGCCGCAGGGGAGGGCTGAGGTCTATTATATGGCGAGTCGCTCGTAAAGCTTAATCAACTGCCGCGCCGAATCGCCCCAGCGAAACCGGGCCGCGCGCGCGACGCCCCGCCGCGTCAGGTCGGCGCGCAGCGCCGTATCCGATACGAGCCGCGCGAGGCCGGCGGCGATGGCGTCCACGTCGTACGGGTCCACGAGCAGGGCGGCGTCG
>JBHHUI010000673.1:0-2316 GCA_046753805.1 Anaerolineales bacterium | reverse complement strand
CGTGACGCCCTGTACGCGTTCGGCGTCGCGCCGGACCTCGACGATTTCACTGTTGAACATAAATTCGCTGCCATGGTGCTCGGCTGCGCGGCGCAGATTGTGTGTGGCCAGCTGCGGGTCGTTCACGTACCCCGACCCCGGCGTGTAGATCGCGCCCTCGAGCACATCGGTGGGTTCGTCAAAGAAATGCGGATCGTCCGGCAGCTTGGGCGGGTAGTATGAGTCCTGCGCGTAGATGGGCATGCGCTCCTTGAGCGTATCCAGGTCCCAGACTTCGTGCTCCACGCCGAGCTCGCGGTAGAGGTCAAGCACCTTCTGGTGATCATGCCCTTTGGTCTTGAGCAGAATCGTGCCCGTGTTCATGTATCGGGCAAAGCCGCGTTCGTCCTCCACCCCGAGGTAGCGCTCCCAATCTTTCCAGTAAAAGAACCCCTCGTACGCCATCGCAACCCCGTCCCAGGTCGAATAGTGGGCGCGCACGATGGCGCAAGAGTTGCTGGTGGAGCCATGTCCGGCGTCCGGCTGTCTGTCAATGTTGACGGTCTTATAGCCTTTGCGGGCCAGTTCGAACGCAATCGCGCAGCCGATAACGCCGGCCCCGATGACGATCGCGTCGTATTGCTTTTCGCTCATAAACCTGCCCTCCTAGATTGAGTGGAATACATACCGGATGATGGGAATTCGTTACGCTGGTGAATCAGTCGCCGCTCTGCATCAGAGTGGCATTGTTGAATTCGCGTTGAAACTCGGAGACGTGCCGGCGCATAATGGCAGCCGCCCGCTCGCCGTCGCCGGCCTTGACGGCGGCGATAATGTTGCGGTGCTCCTCGATGGCTTCCGGGAGGCGACCAACCTTATCCAGCGAAACATGCCAGAGACGCAATACATGGGTGTACAGTCGCTCGAGCGTGTCGAGGAGAAATTCATTCTGGGTCGCCTCGGCGAGCAAGCGGTGCGCGGCGTGGTCCAGCACAATCAGTTGACGATGATCCCCGCTGCGAATAACATTGTCCGCGTCGGCAAACAGGGCTTCCATGGCCGCAACCTGATCCGGTTGGGCGCGCGCCGCCGCCAGCCGCGCAGCATACACTTCCAGTTCGAGGCGCAGTTCAAAGATTTTCTGCAGGTCGGAGAAGTTTAGATCGGCTACAATGGTGCCGCGCCGCGGCAGGATGACGACCAGGTTTTCCAACGCCAACCGCTGCAACGCTTCGCGGATAGGCGTCCGGCCAAGCTGGAGCTCGTCCATCAATTCACTTTCGTTCAGGACGGCGGCGGGAGCCAAATCCAGCGTGACGATCCTGTCTTTAATCAGGCGATATGCAGTTTCGCTGCGCGAATACTGGTTATCGCGGCGCCACTGCGAGGCGGTCAGTAGAGTTGAGGGTAGCATCGGTTTGAAACGAATCTCATATATCTCTGATATATGACCCCGCGTACTATATCTCATTTCCCCCACATGTCAATGCCCGCTCGGCAGTTGGAGCATGTCGATGAGCCAAACTGAACCGATACGTCGATACGATTTCATCATCATTGGAGGCGGTTCCGCCGGATGCGCGCTGGCAAACCGGTTGAGCGCCGACCCATCCAACGAAGTGCTGGTGCTCGAGGCCGGCCGCCCGGATTACATCTGGGACATCTTCATTCACATGCCGGCGGCGCTTTCATTCCCCATTGGAAGCAAGTTCTACGATTGGAAGTACGAGTCCGAACCCGAACCGCACATGAATGGTCGCCGCATTTATCATGCCCGTGGCAAAGTCCTGGGTGGTTCGAGCAGCATCAACGGCATGATCTTCCAACGCGGCAACCCGTTGGACTATGAGAAGTGGAGCCATGCGGACGGAATGGAGCGCTGGGACTACGCCCATTGCCTGCCGTACTTCAAGCGGATGGAGAATTGCCTGGCGGGCGCGGACGCGTTCCGGGGAGGCGACGGCCCGCTCGTTCTCGAACGCGGACCGGCCAGCAGCCCGCTTTTCAAGGCTTTCTTTGAAGCCGTGCAGCAGGCCGGATACTCGCTGACGGACGATGTGAACGGCTACCGCCAGGAGGGTTTCGCACCGTTTGACCGCAACATCTATCGCGGCCGGCGGCTGAGCGCGGCGCGCGCCTATTTGCATCCTGTGCTGCAGCGGCGCAACCTGACGGTCGCCACGCGCGCGTTCGTCAACCGTATCCTGTTTGAGGGCGCCCGCGCGACCGGCGTCGAATTTGTGCAGCGCGGGCGACGCCCGACCGCAGCGTATGGCGGCGAAATCCTGTGTTGCGGCGGCGCGATTAATTCGCCCCAACTCTTGCAACTCTCCGGGG
>JBHHUI010000672.1:0-2316 GCA_046753805.1 Anaerolineales bacterium | reverse complement strand
CGGCGCTGCGAGCGGATGCCACATACGTCGTCGCCTATCTACCGGACGGGCGGCTGGAATTGGCGGAAGTTGGAACCATCAGCCCGGCGAGGCGCGCAGCAGCCGCGCTGGCCGAGTTCGGCAATGGCGCGCGCCTGTTGGCGGGGACCGCAAGGGCTGATGGCCGGCATGTCACCGTGCAACTGGAGTGGGCCGCCGAATCTGCACCGCAACCGAACGACACGATCTTCGTGCACCTGCTCGACGAGAACGGCGCACTCGTGGCGCAAGCGGATGGAGACTCGCTTGGCGGATTGATTGCAGCCAGCGCCTGGCGGGCCGAGCACGTCATACGTGATCGGCGCGTGCTCATTCTGGACGCGGCGGCGCCGCCCGGCGGTTACCACGTTGCCGCCGGGATGTACAGCCGCGTGGACGGCAGTCGTTACACCGCCACGGCTGCGGACGGCGCGCCTCTCCCGGATGGAGCTGCGCGCATCGCAACCGTGTTTGTGGATGGGGATTCGTGACGGCGCTCGCGGATACGCGCCGGGGCGTGTCTACGACAACGACGCGGCTGTCCCGGCCGTTGGCCGGAATGACAGATAAATTGCGCCCAGCCCCGCCAGTGTGACCAGCACCGCCACAATGAAGCCCAACAGCGGGACGGCGCGGATCAATTCGTAGATCACGACGCCGGCGACGAGCGTGACGGCGACGCCCCACCGACCTTCCATCGTCTGCGGTGCGAGACGTTCCAGCACGAGCCGGCCGGTCACAAACGCCACAATCATTTTCGTGACCAACGCCACGACGAACAGAAAGCCCGCAACCGACAGATAGATCGTCCCACCGCCGAGCATGGCAACGCGGCCGCCCAGTTGGCCGAACGTAAGTAGCTCGGACACCAGCGCAGCCAGGATGACGACGAGCCCCGCCAGCACGACGAGTAACCAGAAGGCGACAAAGACCACCAACCCATGACCAGCGCTCGGTAGCAGCTGCGCGCGCAATGTGTCGCCGATGCGATTGACCATGTCCGGCCACAACCAGAGCAGCAGGCCGCCGACGATCATGAGAGCGACGAATTCGCCGACGCGCCTGCCAATCGCACGCAGGATCATGTTGGTCACACTCGGCTGATGCCTGTCCGAGGGCGATGGGGCAACCAGACGCACGTTTTGCTCGCCGCCGATCTCCGCCTCGTCGCCGATGCGCAAACCCGGCTCCACAGCCGGCACCGCTCCCGGGAAAACGAAAGTCGGGGGCGCGCCGGACTCATCCGGCTGGCTCACTTCGCCGGTCAGGTCGCCGCCGACTTTCCCGTTCAGTTCCAGCGCGGCGCCGGAAACGGAGACGTCGTCCGCAACCTCGCCATCCAGCAGGAATTGGTAGCTGCCACCGTACAGGCTGCGCCCAATGGCGCTGCCAGCCTCCGTTGCGAGGCTGAACCCGCCAAAGTACAAGTTGCGCGCAATATCAGTCTCCGACCCGATTTCAAGCGAATAGCCGCCCGCATAGAGGCTGCCTTCCACCGGCCCATCCACCGCCAGCGTTTGCCCGGCGATGAATAGGCTGCCTTCCACCCTGCCATTAATAATGACCGTCTGCCCGACCGCAAACAGATCGCCCTTGACCGTGCCATTGACTTCCACGCGGTTGCCGGCGGCAAACAAATCATCGTCGATGACTTCACCGGCGGCGATCACAATCGTGTCGCCCTCCCGAATGTCGGCGGCCAGCGCCGGCACTGCCAGCACCAGACTCAGTAAAAGCACGAGCGCGATTGCAACTCCGCCCGTCCGCGCGAATGCAGTTTTCAGTCGCATGATGCCTCCCTGAAAGGATCGAATCGAGCAGCGTCATGTATGACGCCCAATGTCTATTACGTGCAGCGCCTTGCGGAGTTGCACCGTCTGCGCAGCTACGACGCCGAGTCCTTGCGCCCTGGTTACGCGCGGCGGCCGTTAATCTTCCGTGGTTTGTGCTTTCATATCGGCGCGGACACGCTCGCGCAGTTTGTCGATCACCGCGTGCTCGCCGGTGTCGGCATCTTCGTAGTACCAGTGGTCCCAGCCATTACACGGCGCGTCGTAGATTGCCTTTGCGACCTGGTGGATCGAGCCGATCGAGCCATTGTATTTAATCTTGCCGTTTGCGAGGATGGTCGCCGTTTGCTCGCTGCCTTTGCCAAAGAAGAGCATCTGGCCCGGCTGGACCAGCCCGCGCTCCAGCAGCGCGCCGAATGGGATACGGCGACGATTGCGTTTGTCCGGGAACTCATACAACTCGGCGGAGTACTCGCCCGGCTCCACCTTGTCGATACGTTGCTGCGCC
>JBHHUI010000671.1:0-2335 GCA_046753805.1 Anaerolineales bacterium | reverse complement strand
ACATATTTCTCGCGGCGGAAATGTATAATCCCATCGCCGCCGTCGCCGCCGCGTACGGTGATGGTTGCGCTATCAAAGAAACGCGTATCGGATTTGCCCATTGAGCGCCCATTATAGCAAGCAGTAGACGCAGAACTGACCGGCGTCCGCGTATGCTCCCGTATGCCTCTCTGTTCTCCAAACACATGCACAACGACAAGAGCTTCTAAAGTGTCTACTTCGGACATGCCGCACGATCAGCGGGAGCAAGCCATGCCATCCATAAAGGGATGGATGGCGTTGGTATTTTTCCTGGCCCTGGCAGGGCGCATGATGCTGCTTGTGTACTTCAGCAGCGTGCGCGGCATCGAGCCGCTCGAGTTGTCGCCAGATGCGATTGAGTACGAAGTCCTGGCGAATGCCCTGCTGGGCGGCTGGGACTGGTCAAGTGGATACTTTGCCGCTCGACCACCTCTTATGCCGCTGCTATTCGCTGGAGTCTATACCGTATTCGGACCGAACCGTGTAGCCGTGGCAATTACCAACGCCCTGCTGGGCGCTGCCACAGCAGTTCTGGCCGTTACGGCGGCTCGCAAGCTGCATCTTCCCAAGTCCACGTCGATCCTCGCGGGTGTCCTCGTCGCGTTCGACCCGGCCTCCATCGTCAACAACATTAACCTGCAGGCAGAGTCGCTGGCGAACCTGGGGCTGGCGCTCGCGGTTGTGGCGCTGACGGAACTTTTACACCGTCAGCGCCTGCGTGACGCAATTCTGGCGGGCCTGTGGGTTGGGCTTGCCACATTAACGCGACCGACTACGCTATACCTGTTCGTCTTCGCCCTGCCCTTATTCGTCTTCTTCATACGCCCGTGGCCGACGAGGTACCTGGCATTTGCGGCGATTCCGGCCCTCGTGTTTGCAGGGTGGAGTCTGCGGAATCAGCGCTTTATCGGTACGTTCACTTATTCGACCGTCAGCGACTTTAATATGCTGTTTTACCGCGCCGTAAGCGTCGAACACTGGGCCACGCATACCTCCGACGACGCGGTCCGCCGCAACTTCGCGCTCGAAGTCGAGCGCCGCCTTGGCAACGATGTGGCTGCATCCGAAATCGATAGTGGTTTTTTCTGGCGCAACTTCTCGCCGGCTGACGGTCGACGCATCCCCATCATGCGTTCCATGGCCCTGGAAACCTTCGCGCGGCATCCAAGCTGGTACTTCGCCCTGATCCCACCGGGACTCTATCGCATGTATGCATACACCTCCCAGTATGGCACACCATTCTGGCCTGAACTCCTGTACAACGCCGTGCTTTATCTGCTTGCGGCCCTTGGTGTTGCACGCAGCATTCGGATTAGATGGCTGCCGTTGGCGTCGATTACGATGATGGTGATTGGATACGTGACCGTTGCCACATTAGTGTCGCAGACCACAGGGATGGACACAAGAATGCGCACTTCGATGACGGTTTCCCTGGCGCTGCTGGCAGCCGTCGGAGTGGCATGGGGGCAACCATTACTCGCACGTACAAGATTACGTGCACCTTGTCGTTATTTGTGAAATATGCTACATTATTCGCACTATTGTTCACAAATGGGCGCCGGGGCCCACCATGCTTATCGCTCACATGACAAACAACGAAATCCCCGATATCGTCATCGGTCGCCTACCACTCTATTTGCGGGCGCTAAACCGTATGATGCAGTCGGGCCAAGAAATCACTTCCTCACACGATCTCGGCGAACGGCTCGGCATCAGTTCGGCGCAAATCCGCAAGGACCTTTCCCATTTCGGCGAATTCGGCAAGCAGGGCACGGGCTACAAAGTTGCTTTCCTCAGCGAGCAACTGCAGCGCATCCTCCATGTCGCGCGCGAGTGGAAGATCGCGCTGGTGGGTGCCGGCGACCTTGGCCGCGCGCTGGCAGGATACGCCGGGTTTTCAGATCGCGGCTTTTTGATCGCCGCTGTGTTCGATAGCGATCCGGCTAAAGTGGGCCAGCAGATAAAGTCGCTGGAGATTCAGGACATAAGCACGCTTTCCGAGAAGATCAGCGAACTCGGAATACGCATGGCCATGCTGGCCGTACCCGCGGCCGATGCGCAGCAGGTGGCCGACCACCTTGTAGAGGCCGGTATTGAAGCGATTCTGAACTACGCGCCCGTGAACATTACCGTGCCAGACGGCGTGCGCGTGCAATATATCGACCCGGTAACCCATTTGCAGCGTATGACATACTATCTGGCAGACGATTAAAATAACCGGGCCTATCACCCACAACAAAAAACCGGCCTTTGCGGCCGGTTTTTACATCCATGAGTCTACTGCAAAAAGGCAAAGTACAGGCGACTCGCTTTC
>JBHHUI010000670.1:0-2335 GCA_046753805.1 Anaerolineales bacterium | reverse complement strand
CGCACAACCTGCCCTCCCACCCGGAAAATAACCGGCGGATACCGGCCATTCGGTCGGCGCTGGAGGAGCATGGTCTGCGCGAGCGTCTGATTCCAGTGCCCCCGCCGGACCCGCTGCGGGACACCCAAGGGGTTGTGGGTGCAACGATGGAGCAACTGACCGCCGTCCACCCCACGCACGTCGTCGGCGCATTGCACGATTTGCGTCGGGCCGATACCGTCTACCTGGATCACGCCCCAACTTATTTCACACCCCACTCTTACGACCTCGCACTGGAAGCAGCCGGCGGCGCGATCGCGGTCGTGGACGCGCTGCTCGACGGGCAGGCGCAGGCCGGTTTCGCGCTCGTGCGCCCGCCCGGACACCATGCCACGCCCGGCGGCCCGATGGGGTTTTGTCTGTTCAACAACATTGCCATTGCCGCACGACACGCACAGGCACGCGGTCTGAAGCGTGTGCTCGTCGTGGATTTCGACGTGCACCACGGCAACGGCACGCAGGATGTGTTCTACGCCGACGATTCGGTGCTGTTCATATCGACGCACCAGTTCGGCGCGGGCTTTTATCCGGGCACGGGGGCGGCCTCGGAAACAGGTTCTGCGACCGGAGAAGGCTACACGCTGAATGTGCCGCTGCCCGCCGGGGTGGGCGACGCCGGCATGCACCGGATTTATCAGGAACTGATCGCCCCGGCAGCCGCGCGCTTTGCGCCGGACATCATCCTGGCGTCGGCGGGCTTCGACGGGCACTGGCGCGATCCGCTGGCGAGCCTGCAAGTGTCTGATCTCGGATACCATGCCATCGCCTCGGCGTTGCTGGGCCTGGCCTCGCAGTTACCGAGCACTGCCGGACGGATTGGATTCATACTTGAAGGTGGGTACGATCTGGGCGCGCTGGCTGCCGGCGTCGTGAACGTGTTCCGCGCACTTCTCGGCGATCCACCGGTGGACATCAGCGGCCCTGCGCCACATCCCGAACCAGACATCGAGCCAACCGTCGCCGAAATCAAATCGCGCACGGGTTTATAGCCGAAGTTGCATTCACATTATGGCCAAAATGTGGCTGGCACTTGAGCATCAACGAAACTGTCCGGTTTTCCCCTGGCGGCGGCGACTTATGTTGACCAAAGTGCCAGTCACCTGAAAATTGACAAACATTGTGAAATGCGCATTTATAGCCGAAGTTGCTTGCCATTTCGCCGCAAGTTATGCAAAATAGAACATATGGCAATCCGCACGGGGCGGACTGCGCGAACACACGGAATGGATTGCTGCTATGGCCGAAGTTGCACTTAGAACCTACATCGAACAGATTGAGTCGATGATAGACAGTGGCCAGGTTGACGAGGCCATTGCCCACGTGCGGCACATTCTGGAAAAGTATCCCAAGTATGTCGATGCATATCGCGTTCTTGGCAAAGCCTTCATCGAAAAGGGCCGCCATCAAGACGCCGCCGATATATTCCAGCGCGTTCTTTCAGTCGAACCGGATGACTTCGTCTCCCACGTGGGTATGTCGATTGTGCGCGAGGACGAGAGCAATCTCGACGGCGCGATCTGGCACATGGAGCGCGCCTACGAAGAACAACCAGCGAATGCGGCGATCCAAGACGAACTCAAGCGACTCTACGAGCGGCGGGACGGCTTAGAGCCGCCGCGCATCCGCCTGACGCGCGGCGCACTGGCGCGGATGTACATGAAAGGCCACCTACATCCGCAATCCGTGGCCGAACTGCGCGCCGCGCTCGCTGAGGACGCCGACCGGCAAGACTTGCGCGCCTTGCTGGCCCGCGCGCTCTGGGATGACCAGCAGCGGGTCGAGGCCGCCGAGGTAAGCAACGAAATCCTGGAAGACCTCCCGTATTGCCGGACGGCCAACCGCATCCTTTCGGTTGCCTGGAGTGAAGGCGGAAACGACGAACAGGCGCGTATATACCGCTCACGCCTGGCAGCGCTCGACCCCTATGAGGCGCACTCCACGAATGGCGACGTCGTCTTCGGAGCGGGACAGGTCGCCGCCGATTCTGTGAAACTGACGCGGCTCGAATACCGTCCGGGGGTGGATGAATTCTCGGATGACGAACGTCCCGACTGGATGCAGGCGCTGGGCGCAGAGTTCGACGCCCCAGGCACGGAGAGCGACACACCCGATTGGCTGCGCGAATCCGCCGAGGCCGTGGCCTCTGAACCGAGCACAGCGCCGACGGCAACCGGCGACCTGCCCGATTGGTTGCAAGAAGCGGGCGCAGCTGTACCCGCCGAGGCGGCCGCGCCCGCGGTCACCAGCGCTGACGACGGCGACGACGTGCCCGATTGGTTAGAAGCCGAATTGGGAG
>JBHHUI010000669.1:0-2336 GCA_046753805.1 Anaerolineales bacterium | reverse complement strand
GTTGACGGTGGAGACTGCTGCGCGCCAGACGGAGCGCGCAGCACCCCTGGCTCCTGCGCCCGCGGCGGCGCGAGCGCCCGAACCGACCGTCGTAACAGCTCCCACCGCCCCGCCTGCGCCTCGGCGGCGCTGGTTGCTCGCGGCCGTGGCCGGGGTACTTTTAGTTGGCGGGCTGGGCTATGCTGCCATGCGACTGCTGCCGCCCCAAGGGGCTACGAGCTGCGCGCCGTCTAGCGCGTGCGAGGAGCGCGCCCACGAGCTGCTCGCGGCCAACGATCCTGCGGGCGCCGTCGACTACTTCGACCGGGCGCTCGCGCTTGCAGAGACGGGCGAACATCCGCCCTTTGCGCACCTGTGGTGCGAGCGCGGCGAGGCCAGCGTGCAACTAAAATGGTTCGACGAAGCCGCGCGCGACTTCGAGCAGTGCA
The DNA here is from genome assembly GCA_046753805.1 of Anaerolineales bacterium. Taxonomy (GTDB): domain Bacteria; phylum Chloroflexota; class Anaerolineae; order Anaerolineales; family JBHHUI01; genus JBHHUI01. The sequence goes on along the minus strand of JBHHUI010000669.1, from coordinate 1,908 downwards.
TCGACTGGACCGAAGGCGACCCGGACCTGGAGCCGATCCGCGCGTTGGCCGATGAGCAGCTGCAGCAGATACGCACTCCGTCGGGCAGCTTCGCCGAACCGTTCGACAATCCGGAGCTGCTGGGTTGGGAACGCAACGATGCCGTCCTTGCGTCCGAAGGCGTCGCTCGCCTGGAACCGGGCAGCTTCCTCGCGCGCCCCGGCGAGTGGCGCAACATGACGATCGCGATGTGGCTGCGATTCCTGCCGTCGGATGCATCGGAGAACCCGGTGTGGTTCGTCGTGTCGTACCGCGCCAGCGAGGCCGGCGCGAATCTCGTCGTCTTCGGCGACGGATTTGTCGCCCTGAACCGCGAGAGTGCCGGGGAGAGTCAGGAGCTGGCGAACTCGCCGGGGCAGCCAATCCCGCCCGGCGAATGGTTCGAGCTGCGTGTGGTCGTGCTCGACACGGAGCATGTGGTGCTGGTGAATGGAGAGCCAGTTGCGACTGCGCTCGACCGCGAACCACTTCCGCCCGGCGGCGTCGGCCTCGAAGCGCCGGGCGACGCCGTCGTCGAAATCGACGAGTTGACGATGGAGGGAAGCTGATCCAGCCGATCGGTCGAGTGCGCCGATAACTGCTCACTGTTCACTGACAAACGGACTGGCTGCCTCAAACCAAACTCCACCTCCCTCTGCCGCAAGACAACCTGATCCCGTGCAGGCGACGAATGCACACACCGAATAGGTCTGTGCAGATAACCAGTATTACGAGGAGATACGATACGCTATGAATTCCAGAATACTCCAGCACTCACAATTCAAGTACTTATTCATCATCGCCCTGGCCATGCTGCTGGCCGCTTGCGGCGGGGCTGAAACCGAGCCGCCGCCCACACAATCGCCCGTTGTTCCGACTGAGACAGCCATTGTGGAAGAATCGGCCCTGCCAGAATCAGAAGCCCCCACTGGCCCGCGCACGGTGCGCTACAGCTACGACGAAGCGGGGCGCTTGGTCGCCGCCGACTATGGCGATACCCGCATCGACTATACCTATGATAACAACGGCAACCTGCTGCGGCGGGAGATCGTTGCGGGTGAGAGCAGCGCGGCCGCGTTGGTGACGGCGGACGACGGACAGCCGACGGCGGTCGCCTCGACGACGGCGGTCAGCGCCGGACTCTTTGCCAGCGCCGCGCTGCTGCTCGCGCTGGTAATCTTCCGTGTCTCTCAGAAACCCGGTTTCTACACCGCCCGCTCCTCCACATTGCGCGCCTTGCTGGTAATCGCCCTCGCCGCCGGAACGCTGGGGCCAGCCGTGAGGCCGGTTCAGGCGCAGGGCGACGTCCCCGCCGTGATAGATTTCCTGGCCCGGCAGTGTGACCCGAACAACTACGACCCAAACGCCGCCAACCCTCCGGTCCCTGGCGCGACAGTTACAGTTAGCGGCCCGGTCAATCAGAGCGCCACTACCAACACAAATGGAATAGCGCATTTTGAAAATCTCCCCCCCGGAGAATTCCAGGTCGGTTTTGCGAAAAATGGTTTCGATGTTTATGGATGGACTATGCCGATAAATCCTGGGAATAACGGCACGGTGAGCGCCTGTTTGAATCCGAAAAAAGAAGAGCCCATTGACGAGTTACTCACTGAATTGTTTGGTCCCGAACAGAAGACAACGGATGACTCGAACACCGGCGGCAACACAGAAAACCAGGGCGAAACGGCCGACCCGGTCGCCACCGGTACCGGCGAATATTCCTTCGAGCTGCCGCTGCTGGATGCCGGCGGTTTGCTGCCCATCCGTTTCACGCTTTTCTACGCGGCCAATCTGGACCAGCGGCGCGCCGAATACAACGACCCCTTCGGCGGCGATAACTTCACTCACAACTTCCACATCGCTTTGCAGCGCGCAGACGACGGTGTGCAT
>JBHHUI010000668.1:0-2340 GCA_046753805.1 Anaerolineales bacterium | reverse complement strand
AAACGTGCCAGGCAGGAGTCGGTTGCGCGGCTGGCGTAGCGCCCGACTGCAACGACGCCATCGCATGTACGGCGGATTCCTGCAACGAAGCCACCGATTCCTGCGACCACGCCACCGACGATGCGTTGTGTGACAATGGTTTGTTCTGCGACGGGGCGGAAAGCTGTCAGGTCGGCGTCGGCTGCGTGAATGGTACCGCGCCGGATTGTAACGACGCCATCGCATGCACGGCAGACGCCTGCAACGAAGCCACCGATGCCTGTGATCACGTCGCCAACGATGCCCTGTGCGACAACGGCTTGTTCTGCGACGGGGCGGAAAGCTGTCAGGTCGGGGTCGGTTGCGTAAATGGCACGGCGCCGGATTGCAACGACGCCATCGCGTGTACGTCCGATGCCTGCAACGAGGCCACCGACGCCTGCGATCACGTTGCCGATGACGCCCAGTGCGATAATGGTTTGTTCTGTGACGGCGTGGAAACGTGCCAGGCAGGAGTCGGTTGCGCGGCTGGCGTAGCGCCCGACTGCAACGATGCCATCGCGTGTACCGCCGATTCCTGCAACGAGGCCACCGACGCTTGTGATCACGTCGCCGACGATGCCCTGTGCGACAACGGCTTGTTCTGCGACGGCGTCGAAATCTGCGACGTGCTGCTGGGTTGTCTCGATCAGGCCGACCCTTGCCCGGGGCCGCTGAGCTGCGACGAAGTGCTGGATCAATGCGGATGCGCGAGTGACGCAGATTGCGACGACGCCAATCTGTGCACCGACGATGTGTGCGACCTGGCGAGCGGTTCGTGTTCGAACCTCATCAACTACGATGACGCGACGGTCTGTTGCGATCCCGCTTCCGGCAGCCTGACCTTGTTGGATGACGGCGATCCATGCACCAGCGACGTGTGCGACCCGGCCACCGGCGGCGTGACGCACCCACCCGCCAATCCCGATCTGTGCGTCGTCAGCTTGGGCAGCCGCTACCTGGGCATCACGCCGACCGGCGTGGCGGGCGTGCCCGTATCTCTGCGCGTGGCCATCGAGCCGGCGGGCGTCGGCGCGTGTTTTTCGGCTTACGTCCAGCCGGACGGCACGTTGGGCGCGGCGCCGGCGTTTCAAACCCCCGATCTATGGGGCACGGCCACGGTAAGCGGCCCGGATATCATTCCCGACACTACCTACAGCGTCTACGCTGAGGATGGCGTAGATGTTTCGCAGGCCGCCCACGCTACGACGTCGCTTTGGGGCGATGTCGATCTCAATGCTACGGTCAATTTTGCGGACATCCAGTCGACCGTGTTGATGTTCCAAGGCCAAGCCCCCGCCACGGAAGCGGCGGACGTGGATCCATGCGACCCCGATCACGTGGTGAATTTCTCGGACATCCTGGCCATCGTGCTGGCATTCCAAGGGGAATCCTACCTGATCACAGACTGCCCCTTGCCGTGCGGCTAAGCGCAGCGGGCGGCTACGACAGGGAAGGCCTTCAGCCTACGATCAGAGCCGCTGGCGCCAGCCGGCGGACCGGATGCTTGGGCATGATTCAAAACACGAAGCCGCGCGATGTCATCGTGTCCGCCACTGTAGCGGTCAGACGAGCCGGTCTCGCAGAGCGCCCAGGCCACAGGCTGGTGCCTGGCCGGTCGCGGTCAATCCTTAGCGGCCCGCAGGGCCATGAGCTCTTCGCGGGCCGCGATGGCCGCCCATTGATACGGCAAGCCCTTGGCAATGCTTGGTTTCGTCCACAGCACGAACTTCCAGCCAGGTTGGCGTTCCCATGTCTCCAGACACTCCGCGATGTGGGCATCGATTGCTTCCGGTGCCATATCTTCCCAACGCGCCATTTCCGCGAATACCTTGAGGCTCAGTTCGATCAGGCTTGCCGGTTCCGGCAGGCCGCTCCAGGCCTCGGCGTCTAGAGCACCCATTGCCAGGGCCATGCGGCCCGGATCGATCCTGGCAACGCCGCTCTTGATCACAGTGGCCCAGCGAATGCGTTGGAGTGCTTTGAAGGCCTCGTATCGCATCCTCGGCGCCAATCGCGGCACGGGCGGCGAGTCGCGCATCCACTTTTCGAATTCCAAGGGAATCCCCGCGTCGCGGATCAACGCGCGCACGGCCTCGAAGAGGGCGATGCGTATTCTGAAAGCGTGGGCTAGCCCATCTTGGTGCGTCACGGTTCCCAAGTCCAGGGCAATGTTTCGCGCGGCATCCAGAAAGCGTATAGAGCGGTGACGGTCGGTAGCAAACAACTCCTCGGCACGCTCGATGAAACGATCGGCCAGTAACTTAGTTAGTCACTAAACCCACGGCCTCTGGCCGTGCGACCCGAAGAGCTTCGGAGCGA
>JBHHUI010000667.1:0-2343 GCA_046753805.1 Anaerolineales bacterium | reverse complement strand
GGCGCTGGTACCGGGTACCGTGTTTGAAAACCACGACTTCCTGAACACGCAACCGTCCGCTACGCCGTTGGCGCTGGCAACATCCACCGCGGTCCCGGGTCTGGTGAGCATCTGCGGCAACGTGTGGAACGACCTGGACGCCGACGGCGTGATCGATCCCGGCGAGCCGACGATCCCCAACGTGGCCATCGACCTGACGGGTGCGACCGGTGCGGTACTCGGAACACAGCGCACGAACGCCGTCGGCCGCTATTGCTTTGAGGAGCTGCCCGTAGGCACGTACGTCGTGCGCGAGCAGAACCCCCTCGGGTTCACCAGCACCAACTCCATCCCGGGGCTGGGTGGGTCGCAACTAACGAGCGACTCCATGCGCGTACTGGCGGTCGTGGTGAACACGGTCTACGCCGAGCAAGACTTCCTGGACACGCAACCGCGCCCGACGGTCACGCCGACCGAAGTACAGGTACTCGGTATCCAGCAACTGCCGGTCAGCGGCGCGCCGCTCTCGGTCGAGACCGCGCGGCGCTGGCGTCTCGCCTCGCGGCTGTCCTTGTTCTTGGGCATGGCGCTGGGTGTGGGGCGGCATCTCGCGAAGCCGTACAACTGGGCCGATGTGGAATGGGCCGGTCACTCGGTGCGTGAGGCTTACCGCTGGGGCCGCGCCGACCGCCGCTTGCGTCGGCGTCGCAAGTCCGACTACGATCCGGACGACGAATAAACCCGATATTCAAGAGGGAGGGAATCGAATGGCGCGCCTTCGCGGGCGAATGATCGCCCCGTTAATTTTGATCGCTGCCGTCTTGCTGGCGGCTTGTGGGTCGCGCGGAGGAGAGAGCACGGCTGTAGACGTGGAACCCGCCGCCGATACGAGCAGCCCAACGGACTTCGTGCTCGCCGGGACAACCGCAGGGACGCGCATCACGGTCACGAACGCTGGTACCGACGACATCTGCTACGTCTATGTGTTTGATCATTCACAGGGTTCCTGGGGTGAGGACCGGCTGGGAGCCAAGACGCTGATCGAACCCGGCACGGGGTTCGGGCTGGAAATCGCGCCGGGCATTCCGGTCAACCTGCGCGCGGATGATTGTCACGGGCGCAACGTGGGCCAGATCGACGAAGTCACTCTGTCGGAAGATGAGGACTTCGTGTGGGCGCTGGCGGCCGGTCAGGCGGGCGATGCGCAGGTCACGCTGATTAACGTCGGCGATCAGGCCGTGTGTTTCTTCAATTTCAAGCTGAGCAACTCTGAGGACTGGGGGGCTGAGAAGCTGGCGACCGTCACCATCATCGCGCCCACCGAGAGCATTAGCTACCAGCTTGCTGCTGGCACGTACGATTTCCGCGCCCACGACTGCAGCTACACTCTGATCGGAGAGCGACTCGGCGAGCAGATCGACGCCGGCGAGCGGTTTATTTTCAACGTGGACGCCTAGGCGTCCGGGACCTTCGAGGCTGACGGACCTCGGAGGTCTACGACACGCCGACCCCGCTGGACATTTCCGCGAAGTCAGACTACATTGGCGCGACAATCTCATACAAGGGGGAAACCGCATGCCTATCCCGAAAGGCGGCGGGTGCTTTCGTGCGTCCTGCGTCGGCGCATAGTACGTGAGTCCCGAACAAACAATACGCTAACCCCACAGGCCGTTTTGGACCCCGAACAAACCGTTCATAAACTTTTTTCTACCACGGCATTCATTGAGCGCAGCTGCCCGACTCATTACAATCAGGTTACTGCAGTAGCTTGCCGTTCATGCACGCTTGGGCGTATGGATATCTGGGGTATGGCATGTGGGTATCACCGGAATACACGGCTGGAGCTGCATAGAACCCTGACATTGGACAAATAACTATGGCTCGTCTCTTTCGATCGAAGAACGTTCGGCGCACGGTCTTTTTGCGCGCGGTAGACCTCATTACTATTCTTTCGCTGGTATTGTCGATGTTTGCCGGTGTGATCACCACGCTCCCTAACGCCGCCGCCACCCACGGAACTGCCGACGACCCGAACCCCCCCATTGGCGACAAATACTCCAGCTACTGGATTGAGTTTGAAACCGGGGATGTGATTTCGGGTACATCCGTCAATAACAGTGTCCAGGTCAATGTCGCCGGGTTCGACATGTCGCTGCACGTGTCATGTTCGGATAGTTTTCTTGGCCCGGACGATACGGCCGGCACCGCCGACGATGGATATGGCGCCAAGGAAGACCCCTCCGAGGCCGCCGGCCATCCGCGTGTGACCCGCTACCATATCTGGCGATACAACAAGGGCGCACTCCACAAAGAGTGCGGCGCCGACCCGTACACGCCGTCCGGACCGACAACCGAAACTCCCGT
>JBHHUI010000666.1:0-2343 GCA_046753805.1 Anaerolineales bacterium | reverse complement strand
CGCGTGCTTGCGGCAGCCGCCATTGAGGGCAAGGAAGACCCGCTCTATGGCCTGAAGGAGAATGTCATCATCGGCAAACTCATTCCGGCCGGCACAGGCTATCTGGCGTACCAGGCTATGGAAGAAGAGGCCGCGGCGCTGGCCGAAGCGGAAGCCGCCAGCGTGAATGGCTCGGAGGATAGCGTAGAGGCTGGGGCTGCGTCGTTGGGCGACGACACGGCCGTTGCCGAAGCTGCCTGATCGACCGGCGTAAGTACCGCAAAATGAAACACCCCGGGCGAGACAGTCCGGGGTGTTTTGATTCCCCGCGCGCTGAAATCAATTGGAACATATAATCTAGTATAATCCGCGCAGTCCATACAGGATAGATTGAGGAGCTGATTTGTCGATTTCCGGATTGAACCTTCACGCTCAACTGGTGCGCGCCATGGCGGAGGCCGGCTACCACCGTGCGGCGCCGGTCGTACACCGTGCGGCTGCAAGCGCGCTCGCCAGCCGGGATGTGTGCGTGTATGTTCAACGCGGCGTCGGCGAGACAATTGCATTTGTCCTGCCGGCATTACAGCGGTTGCTAACCACACCGGCTGCCGGTATCGAGGTTGTCATCCTTACATCTGAGCTTGACCGGGCGGTGCGCATCGAGCAACAGCTGCGTGAAATCGGCGGTTCCGACACGGCCTGCTGCGTGCTGTATGGCGTGCCCGGTTTGGGCGCGCTGAATCAGGCCGCGCAGCGAGAATTCCGGATCGTCGTCTCAACGCCCGCACGCCTGGCTGCGCATCTGGGACGTTATTACGCGCAATTGGACGGGGTACGGCTGCTTGTCATCGACAGCGCCGACGAGATGGCGCGCGGGAGCGCGCTTGCCGAGTTGCAACAGGTGGTTGAAAACATCCCGGCCGAACATCAGACGCTCCTGTTTGCCGACCATCCGTCGAACGAACTCTCGGCGCTGTCCGAGCAGTTCCTGCGCGCCCCGGATGAGATTCAGGCCGCCGACGAGTCTGATCCCGCAAGCGTACCATGTCAGGTGTGGCCGGTGCCGACACATCTGAAAATCAGATTGCTGGTGAGCATGGCGGAGGAAATGCGTTTGCGCAAAACGGTTGTGGTGGTGGACGATCCGGCCTTGTCCAAACAGATCGTGCGCAAGCTGCGCGCGCGCCACGGGCGCGCCGCGGTGCTCTCAGCCGCCCATCCGGCCGAGCAGCGGCAGGCAATTGCGCGCGGTTTCGCTGCCGGTAAACATCGGGTGGTGGTTACCGGCGCGGAGGGACTGGCGGACCTCGATGCGGCGCGCGTCCGGCACGTGATTTCCTTTGACGCGCCCGCCGGGTTGGACGCTGCGCTTGCGCGGATGCAAAAGCTCCCCCACGCACGGCATTACTGGTTTGCTGCACCGGAGGATGAGACGATCGTCGGCGCGCTGGAGGCGCGTATTGGTCGCCCACTCGCGCGCGAGCGGCTGCCGAATTTCGACTACGATATGCCGCCGCCGCGCGGGCGGAACCGGCCGCCGGCGGTGGAGCAGGCTGCGACGCTGCAACAATGGCGCGACCGCAGCGACCCCCGCAAGTCTCCGGCCAAGATACCGCTGGAGGAATGGCGCCCCGAACCACTCCCGGAAGTCTGGACGGCGGCCGAATCAAATAGCTCACAGCGGGGCAAACCCGCACAGGGGCGGCGGGGCAAGCCCGGCCGGCGCAAGCGTCGTGGCGGTCGCCGGCGGCGGAGCGGCAAGCCCGGCGGCGGGCGCAGCAGTCAGAAATCGTAACCGCTGCATTAATGCAGCAGCAAGAGAATCATGGAAATCGGTCTCGTCAAACTCATCGACATCGACAAGGAAATGCGCGAAGCGTACCTCTCGTACGCGATGAGCGTGATCGTATCGCGCGCGCTGCCGGATGCCCGCGACGGCCTCAAACCGGTGCACCGGCGCATTCTGTATGCTATGCACGATATGGGCCTGCGGCCGGATTCGTCGTATAAAAAATCGGCCCGCATCGTCGGTGAAGTGCTCGGCAAATATCATCCGCACGGCGATCAGGCTGTGTACGATGCGATGGCGCGCATGGCGCAGGACTTCTCCATGCGCTACCAGTTGGTAGATGGACAGGGCAATTTCGGCTCGATTGACGGCGACGCCCCCGCCGCCATGCGCTACACCGAAGCGCGCCTGCAGGAAGTCGCCATCCAGATACTGGCTGATATCCAGAAAGATACCGTCGATTTTGTTTCCAACTTCGACGACTCGCTGACCGAACCCGTGGTGTTGCCTTCGGCGATCCCGAACCTGCTCGTCAACGGCAGCACGGGCATTGCCGTGGGCATGTCCACTTCAAT
>JBHHUI010000665.1:0-2346 GCA_046753805.1 Anaerolineales bacterium | reverse complement strand
GCAAAGGCAAACTGCGGCGTTTCCGGAGGAACTGCCTCGCCGAGCCAGATTGAGATGCGTTTCAGCCAAGGAATGTGGTCTCGGCCAGGGGCCGGCGCCAGTTCTTGCGAAGCCGCGGCATAGGCCGCGCCATGCAAAGAGGAGCCGCCGTATGCTTCACGAACCCGAACGCGCCGTAGACCTGGCCGAGGGCCTGACCAAACTGCAGCTCACGAGTCTGGACGCGTGCGTCCGCTGCCACGCCTGTCTGGAATGGTGCCCGGTCTTCGACATTCTGGGCGACGAAGAGATCACGCCGCCGGAAAAGATTCGCGTCTACGGCGAAATGCTGCGCCTGCAACACGGCCTGATGCCGCGCATTTTCGGCAAAGAGATGAGCCATCACACGCTGACGCAGCTTTCGGAGGGCCTATACAAGTGCACCACCTGCGGCCGCTGCGGCGAAGTGTGTGAGGTGGGCATCCACACCCAGCGCCTGTGGCCGGAACTGCGCGCCAAGATGGTGGAGTTGGGCGTCGGGCCGATTGGCGGCCAGGTCAACGCCCCGCGCATTGTCGCCGAGAAGCACAATCCATATGACCGACCACACGCCGAACGATTTGACTTCCTGCCCGCCGATGTGCCCGTAGCCAAGCAGGCCGAGACCGGCTTTTTCGTGGGCTGCAGCGGGGCCTACACTGCGCATCCCATGGTGGCCGGGGCGGTCAAGGCGCTCCACGCCGGCGGCGTGGAGTTTACGCTCTTCGAGGACGAGTACTGTTGTGGCTTCCCACTGTGGGTGCTTGGCTACCGGGAGATGCTGGTGGAATTGGTACGCCACAACGTGGAAGGTTTCGTGGCGCAGGGCGTCAAGCGCCTGGTGACCTCCTGCCCGTGCTGTCTGGACCACCTCACACACCGCTGGCCGGAGTTGTATGGCGAGGGCTTTCCGCTGGAGATCGTGCACACGACGGAAGTGCTATTAGAGCAGATCCAGAAGGGCAAATTCCAGCCCTCCAAATCGGCGGAGGGCCTCACCGTCACGGTTCACGATCCCTGTTATGTGGCGCGCGGCACAGCGGTACACGAGCCGCCGCGCATCGTCGCGCGCGCGGTGCCGGGCGTGAATGTGGTGGACATGGAGCACAACCGCTACATGGCGCGCTGTTGCGGGTCGGGCGGCGGCATCCGCCGCGCCTACGGCGAGATGTCGGTAGACATGGCCCAGGCGCTCATCCGCGAGGCGGAGGCCACAGGCGCGGACATCATGCTGATGGACTGCCCGGCTTGCTTCGAGCGCCTCACCATGGCCCACGAGCGCATGGAGACTTCCATCCAGTTGAAGGACCTGTTGGATTTTGTGACCGACTATCTCTAACCGCGCGCGACAACCCAACAGCCCGCTGGCCGCCCGCACGGACGGCCCCACACACCCGCCGACCGAAAAGGAACCGAGGGCCGGAAGGTCAGGAGACCTGTTTCACTACTGCAGCCAGCGCGCCGCCTCTTTGGCGTGGTAGGTCAGGATGAGATCGGCGCCGGCGCGCTTGATGCTGGTGAGCGCCTCCAACACCGCGCGCTCCTCATCCAACCAACCTTTCGCGGCAGCCGCCTTCAACATGGCGTACTCGCCGCTCACGTTATAGGCCGCCAGCGGCACCTCTGGGAACCGTTCGCGCACCCGGCGGACCACGTCGAGATACGGCAGCGCCGACTTGACCATGAGCATGTCCGCACCCTCGGCCACGTCGAGCGCGGCCTCACGTAGCGCCTCGCGCACGTTGGCTGGATCCATCTGATGTGTCTTGCGGTCGCCAAATTGGGGCGCGCCCTCCGCGGCCTCGCGGAACGGCCCGTAGAACGCTGAGGCGTATTTGACCGCATAGGACAGGATTGGAATATGGGTAAAATCGTGCCCGTCCAGCGCGGCGCGGATTGAGCCCACCATGCCGTCGATCATGCCGCTGGGCGCGACGACGTCTGCACCCGCCGCAGCGTGCGAAACGGCGACGCGGCCCAGAATGTCCAGCGTCTCGTCGTTGAGGACGTAGCCGGCCTCCAGCCCCGGATGCGGGCGCTCAACGCCTCCGCTATTCAGCACGCCGCAGTGCCCATGGTCGGTGTACTCGCACAAGCACACATCCGTAACAATGATCAACTCCGGCTGCGCATCCTTCAGAGCACGCACGGCCTGCTGCACGATCCCGTCGGGCGCGAAATTCTCCTGCCCGATCGGGTCCTTCTCACCCGGAATGCCGAAGAGAATCAGCGCCGGGATGCCCAGCGCGGCGACGGACTCCGCCTCGCGGGGGAGCATGTCCACCGATAGTTGGGCGATGCCCGGCATAGAGGGAATGGGTTTCTGCA
>JBHHUI010000664.1:0-2346 GCA_046753805.1 Anaerolineales bacterium | reverse complement strand
ATTCTAAGCGGCAAACACAAGCCCATATATGCGCCGCACATCGACACCGGCGATTTCGTCATTGTGATCAACGCATCCCAGATCGCCGTGAGTGGCACGAAGCTTGACGACAAGGTGTACTATCGTCATTCCGGGTATCCCGGGGGTTTGACCAGCATCACGTTGCGGCAGATGCTCGACCGACGTCCGCAGCGCGCGATCCGGCTGGCGGTGAAGGGTATGCTCCCCAAGAACCGCATCGGCCGCCAGATGATCAAGAAGCTCAAGGTATATGCAGGTCCCGAGCACTCGCATGCGGCGCAGCAGCCGCAACCGCTTGAATTGTAGGAGTTTGGCTTAGATTATGACCAACGGCGAATATTACGAAGGTATCGGGCGCCGTAAGGCCAGTACCGCGCGCGTGCGCGTGTATCCTGGCGGGACCGGCGCCGTCATCGTGAACGAGATGCCCGGCGAAGAATACTTCGATCGGGTTGGCGACTTTGATCGGGTCGTCCAGCCGCTACGGGTGACGGGCAGCGAGGTCAGCCTGAATGTCACCGTGAAGGTGAGCGGCGGCGGCGTCACGGGACAATCGGACGCCGTGCGCCAGGGGCTGGCGCGGGCGTTACTCAAATACGATCCGGAACTGCGCCGCCAATTGCGCGCGCACAAGATGCTCACGCGCGACTCGCGTGTGAAAGAACGCAAGAAGCCGGGTCTCAAACGGGCGCGCAAGGCTCCCACCTACACGAAGCGCTAGGTACGCAACCAGCCGGGGTCAGCACCCCGGCTTTTCGTTCGCCGGTTCGGCCGGCGGGAGTGGAAAATGGCACTTGTCACCATCGTGGGACTCGGACCCGGGGACGCGCGCCTGCTTACGCGCGAGGCCTGGGAAATCCTGTCGGCGGCGCCGGTGGTCTATGCGCGGACGGCGAAACATCCCACCCTGGCTGGCCTTCCGAAGCACGTGCAAATCGTCAGTTTTGATGATGTGTACGAGGCAGTTCGGTCGCTGGATAAAGTCTATGCGACGATTGCGGAGCGTATACTGCAAATTGCCAGCGAATCTGAAAATGTGATCTACGCTGTGCCCGGCAGCCCGGCCGTGGCTGAAGAGACCGTCAATCTGATCCGGGCTGCCGGCGTCCCGATGCGGACGGTGCACGGTCTCAGCTTTGTAGAACCGGTGCTCGACATACTTGGCCGAGACGCATTGCCCGGCACCCACATCGCCGACGCCATCGAAATCGCCGCTCGTTACCATCCCCCATTTAACACGGGCCGACCCGTACTGGTGGCGCAGCTATACAGCCGTGCGCTGGCATCCGATGTGAAATTGACGCTCGTGAACGCCTACCCAGACGATCATCGGGTCGCGCTGGTGCATTCGGCTGGCACAGACGACGCGGCCGTGGAATGGTTGCCCCTGCGCGCCGTCGATCACTCCGATTTGATCTCGCATCTGACGGCGCTGTACGTGCCGCCGCTGGTCGATTCGTTCGACTTTGTCGCGCTGTCTGAGACGGTTGCACATTTGCGCGCGCCCGATGGATGTCCCTGGGATCGCGAGCAATCGCATGCCTCCCTGCGCACCAACCTTCTGGAGGAGACCTACGAAGTCCTGACCGCTATTGATGCCGAGGACACCGATGCGCTGGCCGAGGAGCTTGGCGACCTGCTCCTGCAAATTGTGCTACAGACACAAATCGCGGTTGACGACAGCGAGTTCCACATGGCGGACGTTACAAACGGCATCAACACGAAGTTGATTCGTCGTCACCCGCATGTCTTTGGCGAGGTCAGCGTGGACGGGGTGGACGCCGTCATTCACAACTGGGAAGTGCTGAAGGCGCAGGAGCGCTCCGAAAGCGGCGACGTGATGCACCGGGGCGTGCTGTCGGGCGTCCCGAGGGCAATGCCGGCGCTCGCTCAGGCAGAAGCCTACCAGGCGCGCGCCGCGCGCATCGGATTTGACTGGCCCAGCATCTCCGGCGTGACCGCCAAGGTGCATGAGGAGATTGCCGAGGTGGAAAGCGCGCAGACGCCGGAGCGGCTGCAGGCGGAGATGGGCGATCTGCTGTTCGCGGTGGTCAACTGGGCGCGCTGGCTTGGGGTCGAACCTGAGTCGGCCCTGCGCGAGGCGAACGCGCGCTTCCGGCGGCGTTTTGAATGGATCGAGGCGCGAGTCGCTGCGCGCGAAGGTAAGATGTCGGCCATGACCCTCGAGGAATTGGAAGAACTATGGGAGGCCGCCAAGGCCGCGCTGGACCTCGAATAACAGTCGGGCTTACGCAGTTTGCTGGTCGAGCCTCGCGCTGAACGCGAGACGAAGCGTAACCCCGTCAGGGGCGTATCGAGACCAGG
>JBHHUI010000663.1:0-2347 GCA_046753805.1 Anaerolineales bacterium | reverse complement strand
TGACCCCTCGCGGGCGCTGATTGGCGACGACGAACACGGCTGGAGCGACGACGGCGTGTTTAACATCGAGGGGGGGTGCTACGCCAAGGTCATCCGGTTATCTGAAGAGGCCGAGCCGGATATCTTCGCCGCCACACGCCGCTTCGGCACGGTGCTGGAAAACGTCGTCGTCGATCCCGAACGACGCGTGCTGGACCTGGACGACGACACGCTCACCGAAAATACGCGTGCGGCCTATCCGATTTATTTCATCCGCAACACGGCAGCCAACGGCGTCGGCGGACATCCCCGGAATGTCGTGTTTCTCAGCGCCGACGCCTGGGGCGTGTTACCGCCCATTGCGCGGCTCACGCCCGACCAGGCGCGCTATTACTTCCTGTCCGGCTACACAGCCAAGCTGGCCGGTACCGAGCGCGGCGTGAGCGACCCGCAGGCGACCTTCTCGGCCTGCTTCGGCGCGCCGTTCCTGGTCTGGCCGCCGAGCGTTTACGCGGACATGCTGGCGGAAAAGATAACCCGGCACGGCGCAACGGTCTGGCTCGTGAACACGGGCTGGACGGGCGGGCCGTACGGCGTTGGACGCCGTATGAAGATCGCCCACACGCGCGCGATGGTTAACGCTGCCGTCAATGGAGAGCTGGATGCGGTTCCCACTGCGCCAGACCCGGTTTTCGGCGTCGCCGTTCCCGTCTCCGTGCCCGGCGTTCCGAGGGATGTACTGCAGCCGCGCAATACCTGGGACGACAAAGACGCGTACGATCAGAAAGCACGCGATCTGGCTGCGCGCTTCCACGAGAATTTCACCCAGTTCGCCGACAGCGTTGCGCCGGAAGTACTCGCCGCCGGGCCGCGTGTCGGCCGCTGACGGCCACAATACCGGCATACTTTCGCCTGCGGGAATTCCATCTACGCGCAAAAGCCCGCCCTGCCCTTCGGCGGGTCCTGCGTCGGTCGGGGTCGCGCGTCAGCCGACAAGCTTCGCGTCCAGCGTGATCTCCTCAACGCATGCGAGCGCCTTGCTGACGGGGCATTTCTCCTTGGCTTCGGCCGCCAGGCGCGCGAATGCGTCGGCGTCGATCCCCGGCACGTCCGCCTTGCACTGCAACTCGATCTTCGTAATAGTCGGACCATCTCCGAGATGCACAGTCGCAGTGGTATCGACGCGCGCTGGCGGGGATTCGTTGTTGGTCAGCAATGCGGATAGGAACATGGAAAAGCAGCCGGCGTGCGCCGCCGCAATCAGTTCCTCGGGATTGGAACCGGCATCTTCCTTGAAGCGGGAACCGTGTGTAAACGGGCCTTCGAAAAGACCGCTCCCAAGCCGCATCGTGCCGAACCCTTCTTTGAGCGTGCCTTGCCAGACTGCGTTGGATGAGCGAACGGCCATGGAGGATATCCTTTCAGAGTATTTTCGTTGGTCGGCTCGACATGTTTTTGGATGGAACGCTGCTCAACTGGATTTCCCGAGCAGCGCCGCAGTGCGCTGGATGTAGCGCCCGCGGCCCGGGCTGGCGTGGAATTCTCCATCCTGGACGATTACCTCGCCTCGGCTGAGGGTCGCCCGCGGCCAGCCGACGATCTCAAGCCCGTCGTAGGGCGTCCAGCCCACCTGTTCGTGCAGCGTGTCGGTCGAGAGCCGGACACGCTGCTCCGGATCAAAGATCACAAGGTCTGCGTCGTAGCCGGGCGCGATGTTGCCTTTCTTCTCCAGCCCAACCAGCCGCGCGGGTGTCGTGCAGCAGGTATTGACCCACTGGCTCAAGCTCAACAAACCTGAGCGGACGCCGCGCGAGTATATCGAGGGGAAACGCATTTCTATCGAAGGCACGCCGCCCGGGATAGCGCGGAAATCGCCCAGCCCGGTTGCTTTCTCTGCCCGCGTGAACGGGCAATGATCGGTTGTGACCAGTTGCAGCTGCCCGGTCGCCAGCGCGCGCCAGAGCGCGTCCTGATCGGACTGCGGGCGCAGCGGCGGCGAGCAGACAGGCAGTGCGCCCGCCACCCCGGGCGCGTCGTATGCCGCCTGCGTCAGGAACAGATATTGGGGGCAAGTTTCGCCCGTCACCGGCAAGCCGCGCGCGCGCGCCGCCGCAATGCGCTCCACGACCTCCGCGCACGAAACGTGGAAGATGTGCAGCGGCGCGCCGACCAGCGTGGCGATATCGATCACGCGTCCGGCGGCCTCCCCTTCCATTGGAGCTGGACGGCTGCGCGGGTGCCAGCGCGGCTCGCTGCGACCCTTCGCGACATTGCGCGCGGCGAGCAATGTGATGATGTCCCAGTTCTCGGCGTGCACCACCGGCACGCCGCCGGCAGCGCGCACGGCCTCCAACGCGCGCAGCAGTTG
>JBHHUI010000662.1:0-2348 GCA_046753805.1 Anaerolineales bacterium | reverse complement strand
CGACCTGATCCGGCCGTTGATTATTTCGGGATTGCTTGCCTATGTGCTGAACCCGGCTGTGGAAATGCTTACCGAACACACGCGCATGCGGCGGTCTGTGGCCGCCCTGATTGTGTATGTACTGGCGCTGGCTGTGTTGATCGCCATCCCAGCTCTAACAGCACCGATTATGGTGCGCGAAGTTCGCGGTCTGACGCTGGATTTCCAACGGATCGAAGCGCGGGTCACGGCTTTGCTGGCCGAGCCGATCTTTATCGCTGGCATTCCAATCTTCTCCGGAGCCTCGATGACAGACGCAGCCCGGCTGCTGGCCGAAGCCATCGCGCCGGCCGCCAGCAGCGCGCTCGATCTGGTCGGCGGCCTCACGACGAATCTCATCTGGATTTTGGTCATTCTCGTGACGACGTATTACCTGCTGCGCGATGGGCCGCGCCTGGCCGAATGGACGATAGGCCTTGCGCCGGTGGGGCTGCGCGGCGATGCCGCCCGGTTGCTGGCCGAGTTTGATTTTGTGTGGAGCGCATATTTGCGCGGCCAGCTCACCCTCTCACTGATCGTGGGCGTCCTCACGTCGGTTGCCACGGCGGCGGTCGGTCTGCCGGGGGCGCTGGTGTTGGGCTTGCTGGCCGGGATACTCGACGTGGTTCCTTCACTCGGCCCCACAGTTGCCGGGGCCATCTCCGTCGTCGTGGCTTTATTCCTGGGGTCTACCTACCTGCCGCTGTCAAACTTCGTATTTGCGTTAATCGTGCTCGCGCTCTTTGTCCTCATCCAGCAGATCGAAAACATCTGGTTGCGGCCGCAAATCATGGGCTACGCGCTCCATGTGCATCCGGCGATTGTGTTTGTGTCGGTGCTTGCATCGCTGGCCATGATTGGGGTGTTGGGCGCGCTCGTGAGCATTCCCGTTGTGGCAACCTGCGGCATTGCCGGCCGCTATGTTCACCGGCGCTTGCTGGGCCGCGACCCATGGGCCGGCGTGCCGGAACGCAACGCGACTACTGTACCGGCAGACGTTGCCGCCGCAAAGCCGGCCGCCAAAACCGCAGACGAAAGCGGGCGCGCGTAGATTGCAAGCGCGCCCTACAGCGTCATTTCCGGCAGGCGCATAATGAACTTTGAACCTACACCTATTTCGCTATCGACGCCCACAGAGCCGCCATGGCGCTCGGTGATCTTCTTCACGAGATTCAGTCCAAGCCCGCTGCCGGGCTTCTGCCGCCCGGAACGCAGGCGCACAAACGGATGGAACAGCTTTGCCTGATCGGCGGCCGATATTCCAGGCCCGTCGTCGGCGACGATCACTTGAAATTGGGGACGAGAGGATACCGTCTTCACCGTAATATGACCGCCGTCAGGCGTGTATTTGTTGGCGTTAGACACAAGGTTGCCAATGGCTTCGCGCAGCAACGGCTCGTCAGCCACGATGACCAGCGGCCCGGCATCTGGCTCGAATACAAGTTGCTGCCCGTGCGCTTCGGCTGCGTCGCGGTAATCCTCCAGCACACCACTCACGATGAGATTGAGATCGCTGGGTTTCCAATCCGCGTCGCCGTCGGCGCTCCAACGCTCATAGTTCAGGATTCCTTCGACGAGGTCGCGCATGCGCCCCATGGAAGAGGCGAGGATGCGCAGTGCGCGCTGCTGTTCCGGCGAGGGATCGGGTAGCAGCTCGTCTGTAAACATGTGCAGCGTGCCAATCGCCGTTCCAAGCGGGCTGCGCAGATCGTGGGCGGCCACTTGCAACATACCACTCAGATAGTCGTTCAGTTCCTGCAATGAGTCGACGAGCTGCGCTCCGTGCAACGCCATGCCCGTGAGATCGGCAAGTGCGCCAAGCAAAGCAACCGCTTGTTGGTCAATCTCGCGAGGCGACCGCCAGATGGCGTAATGCACGCCGATGACTTCGTTCGCGCGTCGAATGGAGGTGCCAACGTATGCGCCGATCCGATTTTCCGGCGACATCGGGCTTGACTCAAACCGGCTTCGGGCAGTGTCGCCCACCACCAGCGGCTTATCGTTGTCGAGCAGCCAGCGCGTCGCCCCGCCAGCGCGCCCCACGCGCCGGTCGAGCTTTAATTCGGCGGTTGAGACTTCGCGCTGCAGCTGGTTGCGGCCTATATCAACGAGCAACACGCTGGCTTCATCGCAGCCCGACAGCACTCTTGTCGTATCGAGCGCCTCCCGCAAGATTTCGTCTGCGTTCGACGAACGGTTGACGGCAAGGCTGAATCGGAGCAACTCGGCCAGCGCTTCTGAGCCGGCGGACGCGCTTAGATGTGTCGTTAACTCGGACATATTCTTCTGGAGCCAGGTTGAATCATCGTCCACTATCAGTATACGCACGC
>JBHHUI010000661.1:0-2348 GCA_046753805.1 Anaerolineales bacterium | reverse complement strand
CGGTGAAACGCGGCTTAAGCGAAGCTTACACGGAGATTAAGGAGGTTACTGCACGACTACGCGCACAACTCAGTGTGCACTCGCACGCCCTGCAGCCCAAAGGCCGGGAATCGCAACCGCGCCGCGAGTCCTATGTTAGGTCTCGCGGCGCGGCTCACAGGGGAGAAGGCTGTAAATCCTATTGTAGTCACCTGCATAAGCCGTGCATGAGTGAATCCTTAAGACAAAATGAGCGCCAGTCCATCATCTCCTTGACCAGGTCTTCCCACGGAGTTCGGCTCCAATCCGGCATACTTGATCAGATGGGAGTCTGCACAATTGCCTGCGCGCCGCGCCGGCGCAGCACGCCAAACGTGAGCAGCGCCGCCAACCCGACCATCGGCGCGATGATGAGCCACCGCAAACCGTAATCGAGCGATACGACATCGGCCAGCAGTCCGGTTACCGATGCGCCCATGCCGCCGGGCGCCCAACCCAACCCCATCACCAGCGCCGAGGCCAGCCCAACACGGCGCGGCCAAATATCCTGCGCCAGCACGATGCTGACCGGGAACGTGAAGCCGATCAGGACGCCCATCACAATCAGCAGTGTGGTCAACCCGGCAATAGTGGACGCATTAAGGTAGACCCAGTACGCCGGACCGAGCAAGCCCAAACCCAGGGTGAGCACGCTCCACCGCCCGATATAGTCTGAAAGCGCGCCACCGGTCAGGCTGCCAGCGCCAACCGAGACCAAGAACGCGAAGAGCATCTGTCCGCCCAGGGTAATACCGTAGCCGTGCGCCTGCACCCAGGTGGGCAAGTACGTTACCAGCCCCACCTGAAACCACGACCGCGCCATCATTGCCACGACGATGAGGCTGAGGCCGACAAGCCAGCCAGCGGGCGCATCGCGCGCGGGTTGAGCGGGCGCGTCCTGCGCCACGGGCGCTTCACGCCGCGCGATGGTTCCAAGCCGCCGATAAATAAGCAGCCCAGACCCCAGCGCCGCCGGGATGAGCACGGTCGTGCCCGCCAGCCCGAACTTGCCGATAACCATCGAAATCGCCAGCGGGCTAAACGCCGCGCCCAGGTTCCCACCCACCGAGAATATGGACACGGCCACACCACGACGCCGTCCACCCCCGGCATAGGCGATCGTCGCGCCAGCCGGATGGAACGCAGCCGCCCCCAGCGCGCCGACGGCGACGACGAGCACAAGCCAGTAATACGAGGTCAGCAGCCCGACCGCGCCAAGGAACAGTCCGATCCACGCGACGCCCAGCGGGGCGATCTTCCACGCGCTCCACCGGTCACTCCACAACCCAAAGATCGGCTGCGCTGCGGATGCGCCCACCCCGAGCACGAGCGCCAGCAGGCCAATCTGTGCGTAGGTGAGCCCCATCACCGGGATCAAAAGTGGGTACACCACCGGCAAGAAATTACTGCAGGTCTCGAGCACAAAGTGGCCGAAAGCCACCAGGGAAACGGGAATGGCGTTATGGCGTGTCATAGGATCAAAAGCGGCCCTGCCCGGGGGGAGAGCCGCTCATAATACAAGTTTGGTGCGTTCGGTGATTAGTCGCCCAGATTCGCGATCTGGCGCAGCAGGCCGATGACCGTGACGCCGACCGTCACGGCGTCGCGGGGCGATACGCCGGGTTCCTCCCCCGATTCTTCGACGTTGCTCACGTACAGATAGGCTGCGCCCACGCCAAGCAATGCGCCCACCACCCCGCCGACAAGGAACGCCTTCGTCTTCCAATTTGAACCTGCGCCGTTCTGTTCGAGTTCTGTATCTGCCATATTACCCTCTGAGCCGGCTCAATCCACCCGGCCGTTAGTGGAGTCGCGACCCGCGCCGCGCACGCTCCGCACCAGGCTGCTGAGTGCGGCCGCGCGCCCCCCCACGGCGACGACCTGGTTGGATGCACGGTCAGTCATGCGTACCACTCGCTCGCTCTGCGTCCGGAGAAAGTCCTGAGCCTGTTTGAAATACGGCGGCAGATTCTGAAGCAACTTGCCAACGCCGAACGCAACGGCCAAGACAAGCACGAGCAGTACCACTCCGACGAACAGCAATGGGACTGACAGCCACACGAGCGCCGTGTCGGCCATTACAGAATTCTGCAACGCGCCGCCGAACGAACCCACGAACGTGAGCGCCGTCGCCGCAAGAAACACGCCGGCGGCCAGCACAAGCGGAATATAGATCTGGAGCAGCGTTTCGCGCCGGTGGCGTGCCTGCGCGATCTTGTTGCGCGGCCGCGGCGGCGGCAATGGGGCAGCCTCCATGGCGCGAATTGTACCATCGCGCGCTGTGGCGCCTGAATGCGAAGAAACGTCGGAGTGATCAATAACGTTCAACG
>JBHHUI010000660.1:0-2351 GCA_046753805.1 Anaerolineales bacterium | reverse complement strand
CGAACTCGAGTGCACGGTGGGCGAGGAGCTTTTGAGGCCCACACGCATCTATGTGTCGCTAGTCAAGGAGCTGCTGTCCGCCGAACTTCCCATCAGAGCGATGGTGAACATCACAAGCGACGGCTTTTTGAACCTAGCTCGCATCGAGGCGCCAGTTGGTTTCACGATCGAAGCTCTGCCAGCGCCGCAGGCGATCTACCAACTAATCCAAGACAGAGGACCAGTGTCGGATGCCGAGATGTTCCGCGTCTTCAACATGGGTGTTGGGTTCTGTGCCATTGTGCCGGACGACTCGAAGGTGATCGCGTCGGTGCTCAGGACTGCAGAAGCACACGATTGCGAGGCTTTCCTGCTTGGTCACACTGTGGAGGACTCCGACCGCAGGGTGCTGATTCCCCAAAAGAACCTTGTTGGGAAGGACGATAGATTCCACGACGGGTAGCCGGTCGGGCGGGATTCTGGCTCTAGGCGCCTCGAACTTGCGAGTTCTGCCGCGTCCTAGTCGCTTGAACAAGCGCGGCGCTTGAGCAGACCGCCGGTCACTCTGCCAAGGGGTGTGGACCGGCTATTGAGCACGGCCGCTTGAATCTTGAACGCCGCGGGTAGTGGTTGCGCACGGGGACGAGTGCAACATATTGTGCAGTAAGGACTTGTACAGGACGGCGCCCCTCCGTATTCGATGCAGGATGCAAAAGAAGCATCTGGGGAGGGGCGCCGAGGAAGAGGTCATCCTCTTTGCGGTGCCGGTTCAGCACAAGGATCTCGTAGCGCCGATCCAGGCGCTTTTGCGTGCGGCGGCCAAGGCATGCACGTCGGCGGTGGGCGGCCGCGCCGTGGACTACGCCGCGATCGAGAGAGAGATCGCCGAGCGAACGGCGGCGATCGAGTCGGCGACGCATGCCAGCATTCTTCGGGGCCTGGACGTGGATGCGGAGCGCTTGACGATCGGCGGTAAGCCGCACGTCCGCATCGGGCGTGCGCGCGGCACGTACAAGACCTTGGCCGGCTCAGTGGAGGTCGAGCGCGCTGTCTACCGCCCACAAGGTGTGCGCAACGCGCCGGTCGCCGACACGATCCAAGCCCGCACGGGGGCGATTGGCCGCGGCTGGCTGCCGATGACGGCGCGCGCGATGGCGGACGACATCCAGAGGAGCACATCGCGGGACGCCAAGGCCGGTGCCAAGCAGAAGGGCCGGCTCCCGTATGGCCGTATGAGCTTCGAACGTGTCGCACATCTGGTAGGCGAGGACTGGCAGAGCGAGCACGTGGACATCGAAGAGCAGCTCGCCAAGGAGTACGCCATTCCCGAGGCGGCGCGTTCGATTAGCGTCGCTCTGGATCGCGTGAGTGTTCCGATGGAGGAGCCGGCCAAGCGTCCGATTGGGCGACCGCGCAAGAACGCGCCGAAACGGCCTGTCAACCGCAACTTCCGCATGGCGTACTGCGGGACGGTGACGCTACACGACGGAGACGGCAAGGCCCTGAACACCTTCCGTCGTGCCTGCATGCCCGAAATCGATCCGAACCTCCTGTGCGGGGAGATGGCGGCAGAGGTCTTCCACCTGAAGCAGAATCGAAGCGACCTCAAACTGAAGCTGCTCGCCGACGGTGCTCACGACATGTGGAATCTGCTAGAGCCGCACTTCCCCGAGTCCGTGTTCGGGAAGGTCGAGAGGGGGCTCGACTTCTACCACGTGATCGAGAAGCTCAGCCCTGCAGCAAAGGCCATCTACGGCAACGACAAAGGCGCGGTCGTGCTGCGCCTCTGGCGCCACCGGCTCAAGTCACGCTCGGACGCCGCTGCACAGATCCTCGACGACCTCCAAGCGTCCGGATGCGAGCATAAGACCGTCGACTCCAAGAAGCCTGTGCACGAAGCCATCACCTACTTCGAGTACCACCTAGAGCGCATGGACTTCGCAGCCTCCAGGCGAACCGGTCTTCCCATTGGTAGCGGCGGTGTCGAAGCCACCGCCAAGACCCTCGTCTCGTGTCGCATGCGACGCTCCGGGTCACGCTGGAAGACCGAGACCGGCGAACACATCCTCGAGTTGCGCGCTCTCGCGCTCAGCGATCGTTGGGACTGCGCCATGGATCTCCTCGACGCAACTCGCCGGAAATCGGTCAGGCTCGCGGCGTGAACGCCAGGTTGCTCAATAGCTGGTCCACACCCCTTGAAGATGCGGCGGCCGATCGAGTCGTAGCCGTAAGGGGCGATCAGGACGAAGCCGGTGCTCGACGATGAGCTGCTGCTCGCGTAGCCGCAAGTTTTGACTACGACACCTTTTTGCCGGTCCTACCGGCTGCTCCACGATGAGGTCGAGCGGCGGGAGACGAAGCAGCTCAGCATG
>JBHHUI010000659.1:0-2370 GCA_046753805.1 Anaerolineales bacterium | reverse complement strand
GACGTTCTCATCACGCTGGGAGCGGGCGACAGCAACACGGTCGCCGACGAGGTCATGCGCCGACTGCGGCAGAGGTCTGTGAATTGAGATGGTTGCGCTGTCAGATGCGTATTCTGCGCCCGCCGGAAGCATGCGCCGGCCGGCGCGCGCCACGGCTGGGTCGCAGCTGAACATGGATGCAGAGACCCTGGCCCACCTGCAAGCGGCGCTCGGCCCGCGCCTGCGCACGAATGAACGGCTGGACCGCTACACGTCCGCGCGTATCGGCGGCCCGGCAGACTGTTTTATTGTCGCCAATTCGCGCGCGGACCTGATGGCTGCCGTCCAAGCCGCATGGTCGCAGCATGTGGACGTATTTATTCTGGGCGCTGGCTCCAATGTGCTGGTTGCGGATGCCGGATTTCGGGGTCTCGTCATTCACAATCGCGCCCGGCGTGTTTCGTTCCGAGACGCAGGCGAATTCATCCTCGCACGCGCCGAGGCGGGAATGTCTCTGCCGGGGCTGGCGCGGCTGTGCATTGCGCGCGGAGCGGCCGGGTTGGAATGGGCCGCCACCGTTCCCGGCACGGTCGGGGGGGCGGTGGTTGGCAACGCCGGTGCACACGGTTCGGACATCGCAGCCTCGCTGCAACTGGCCGAAATCTTGCAACGTGAGGGGGACGTGCGGTGGTGGCCGGCGCGCGATCTGGGGCTGGCATATCGCTGGAGTCGTCTCAAAGCCGCGCCCGGCCGGTACGCTGTACTGGCAGCCGAATTCAAACTGGCGCGCGGCGAGCCGGAGACGCTGCAGCGCAATATTGAATCCTTCCAGCGCCATCGGCGGCAGACGCAGCCGGGCGGGGCCAGCATTGGCTCCATGTTCCGCAATCCACCGGGCGACCACGCTGGACGGCTCGTGGAGGCGGCCGGCTTGAAAGGCACACGCATCGGGGCGGCCGAAATCTCAACTTTGCACGCCAACTTTTTTGTCAACCGGTCCGACGCGAGTGCGACAGACGTTTATTCCCTGATCAAGCTGGCGCGAGAGACGGTCCGGCGCGAAACCGGAATCGAGTTGGAATTGGAAGTGGAGTTAGTAGGCGATTGGGGGGACGAACATTAAATGTCATGTTCCGGGCGCCACGTTTCACGCTTTCTACACTGCGCCCCGCGTGGCACATGGCGCCCGGAACATGGCATCTGACGGGTAGCGATGGCAAAGCGTAAAGTGCGGGTGGGCATTCTGTTCGGCGGTCGCTCGGGTGAGCACGAGATCTCGCTGATGTCCGCGCGCTCTGTGAGACGGGCGATTGACACCGATAAGTACGACGTGACGCTGATTGGCATCACCAAGGACGGCAAGTGGATTGGCGGGGACGACCCGCTGCAGGCGCTTGAAAGCGGTATGGCCGACGCGCCCGAACGGGTTTTGCTGGGCGACCCACGCCGCCGCGCCCTGATGCAGATCGATCCGCAGGAAGGCGGGAACGCGGTTACGCTGTCGAGCGTTGCCGAGTTAGATGTATTGTTCCCGGTGCTGCACGGCACTTTTGGCGAGGACGGCACGGTGCAGGGGCTGTTTGAACTTGCAGACATGGCCTACGTCGGGGCCGGCGTGGTGGGCTCGGCCGTCGGGATGGATAAAGGCGTCTTCAAGCGGGTGATGCAAGCGATCGGCGTGCCCGTGCTGCCCTTTGTCACGATCAGGCGCAGTGCTTTCGAGCGCGATCCGGGCGGGACGTTGAGCGAGGTCGAAGCTGTGTTGGCTTATCCGGTATTCGTCAAGCCGGCCAACCTTGGGTCGTCGGTGGGTATCTCGAAAGCGAACGACGTGGACGAACTGGTCGCCGCGTTGCGCGAAGCGGCGCGTTGGGACCGGCGCATCGTCGTCGAGCAGGGCATCGACGCACGCGAGATCGAAGTGAGCGTGCTGGGCAATGACGACCCTGTGGCTTCAGTGGCCGGCGAGGTCGTGCCGCAGCGCGAGTTCTACGACTACGAGGCCAAATACGTAACCGACGATTCCGAGTTGCTCATTCCGGCGCCCATTTCCGCCGCCCAACTGGCCGAGTTGCAAGCCATTGCGATTCGGGCGTATCGCGCTATCGACTGCGGCGGCATGGCCCGCGTGGACTTCCTGCTCGACCGAACGTCCGGCGAACTCTGGCTCAACGAGTTGAACACCCTACCGGGTTTCACCAAGATCAGTATGTATCCCAAGTTATGGGAGGCTAGTGGGCTGAACTACCCCGACCTGATCGACCGGCTCATCGAACTGGCGCTGGAACGCAAAGCCGACCGCGACCGCACCGAGCGTTCTTTTGAGGTACCGCAATGACACGCACCCGGCGCGGGGCCCGGACCGTTGCGCGCACGCGCGCTGAAGCCGCG
>JBHHUI010000658.1:0-2377 GCA_046753805.1 Anaerolineales bacterium | reverse complement strand
GCCGGGGCGACGGGACCGTATTTGAAGTCTTGCCGGCCGATGGATAGCGTTGATTACAGCATGGGTCCACGCAAGAACGCAAAGCAGCGAATAGTTGTCCTTGCATCGCAGCGATATACCCTCTCTCCCAGCCCCCTTCTCCCGCCCAGCAGGAGAGGGGGAGCCGGAGCCTAGCGACGGCGGGGGTGAGGGTTTCAATGCCACATATCTGACAGATTCAGTGAGGCCAAAATCACAGTTGCCTGAGCGTGTCTATGATCGCAGGCACACCGATCGCCCCCACCAGGGACAACGCCAGCACGCCGGCAACGACTCGCTGCCGCGCCGACAGCCGGGCAAGATGGGGCCACGGCTCGCGTGAATCCGCAGCACTGATCCCCACCGTAAACGCCGCGATCCACCACGCCAGCACCGTCAGGCCGATGCTGCTTGTGTTCAACAGTTGCTGCATGAAATAACCCACCAGTGCTGCAGCGCCCGCCGCCGGCAGCCAGCGTCGCTGGCCGGGGGCGTTCTCCAGAGCCGCGACCGCCGTGCGGACCACGCTCCACAGCAGCAGCGCAGATAGCGCCAGTCCCGGCAGCCCGGTCTCGACAGCCCATTCCAACCAGATGTTGTGCGTGCGGTCCCACAGGCTCCCGGTCGAAGCCAGGTACTCCCGGAAGACGGCGGAGGCGTGTGCGCCCAGCGTGAGGTCGAAACTGCCGGGTCCCCAGCCGGTGATCGGGCGGGCAAGGATCGCATTGAGCGCGCTGAGCCAGACCGCCGGGCGCGGCTCAGCGCCGCCGGCTAGCGCGAAGATCGAATCCCCCGAACTGCCCACCGCGAATGTGACGAGCAGCGTTGTGATTGCGCCCGCGACGACCCACCGCAAAGGGCGGCGGGGTTGCCGCGCGCGCCGGAAAACAGCCAGCACAATCAGCGTCACCGCCAGCGCCGCCAGCCCGGCGCGCGAACGGGTCGCGGCCAGCGTGAGAATCTGCGCGCTGAGCAACCCGACCCCGGCCAGGCGGGCAATCCTTCCGGATGTACCAGCGATCAGGGCGATTGTGAACGGCGCTGCCATGACCAGATAGCCGGCCAGCCGGTTGGCGTTGCCGAGGGTGGAGAAGACAAAGGTGGTGTGGAACCAGTCAATCGGATCGTAGCCGGCAGCTTGCGCCAGTCCGTAGGCCACGACCGGGATGCTCGTCCACACCAGGGCGCGTTGCAGGCGCGCCGGCGCGCCGGAGTGCAAGGTTGCGGAGAACACGAGCCACGCCATGCCGAACAGGAACAGTCGCGTCTGCAGACCGTTCACCCATTCGGTGCTGCCAGTCCAACTGCGCGCGCGGTCAAATGCGGTCAGATACGCACTTCCAGTCCAGAGCAGCCAGCCTAACAGCAAAACCGCGAGGCCGCGCGGCAGCCGCACACCCGGCAGCGGCGCGCCCGTTGCAAGCCACGCGGCGAGCGCGGCGGCAAGGCCCATCGTTGTAAAGGTTTGGAGCGCCAGCAGTTTTGGCAGCACAAAGCCACGCTCTACGGCCGGGTGGAACGCAAGCGGCGCGGCAACTACAATCAGCGCCGCAGATGCAAGCGTCAATCGCCGCATTGCGACGATTACGCCGGGCGTGTGGGATTTGGTTGAATCATCCATGGTCGGACGCCGAGCATACACCAACCCGGCGCATCGCGGGCGCCGGCGCTGCACGCCAACCCCTGCCCGGGCGCGGCAGGTCTGAGACTTGCAACCGAACACTCAAACCGGGTACGACTTCCGCCGACGCAGGGGTAAATCGCCGCCGCGCAAGGATTTTATGTCGGTGCATGGGCTGTAACAATCGTGCTGGGCGAAGGGTTTTGCCTGCTGGGCGCGACCACCGTACCGATTGCAGGGCCTTTGCAATTCACGTATACTGAGCGCTGAAACCTGGCCCGCAGTGCGGGGGGTAGCTATGGCATACGATTACGATCTGGACACATTTGACGACGATGAGGAGCCCTCGGGCGGGCGCAATACGCGCCTCCTGCTGGTGCTTGGGGGCGTAGTCGGCCTGGTTGTCGTCGTTGCCGTCATCGCCTTCGTTGCGGTGCTGCTTACGCGGCGCAACAGATCGCCGTCTGAGGGTGAAATTGTGGTGGATGTTCCCACAACAGAGGCTACGGAAGCGCCCACCTTTACGCCGTTCCCCTCGGAGGCGCCCTCAGCAACCCAGACCGTAGTGGAAGCCGTTACGCCCGAAACGGGCGGCGGGGGCGAGGCGACGATTTCGCCCACGCCGGCGCCTACCCGCGTAGCCGGGTCCATCACTAATGGGTCAATGTCCGAGATCGAAGGACTTGTGCAGCTGCAGATTCCCAACACCGATACCTGGATCGACGTCGCGGATGATGT